>NZ_JAKFCQ010000055.1:0-196103 GCF_036676585.1 Robertmurraya sp. | reverse complement strand
TAAAACAACCGGAACAATTTGTCCCGGCTTTACCCACTATTCTAGTGCTGCTTTTACTTCTTCCGTCATTGCTTGTGTAGATGTAATACCGTTCCCAGCAATATACCAGTTAACTGCATCTAGGTAAATAATTTTGCCATTTTTATAAGCATTTGTTTTCTTAACTAGCTCGTTTTCGATCGTTTCTTTCGCTCCTACTTCTCCACCGATAGCAGCAGAGCGGTCAATTACAAAAATAACATCTGGATTTTTCTCTAGAATGTATTCAAACGTAATGCTCTGACCGTGCTGAGAAACCTCAAGGTTTTCATCTACTGCCTTAAAACCAAACGCATCATGAACGAATCCATAACGTGAACCTGGTCCATACGCACTTACTTTTCCTTCGTTAGCTAATAAAATCAGAGCTTTACTTTCAGAAGCAGATGCTTCTTTATTTACCTCATCTATACTTGCTTGTAGCTCTTCCATTTTAGTTTCTAGTACATCCTCTTTTTCAAACAGTTCAGCAACAAGGTTGAAGTTTTTTTCCAGAGAAGGAATGTAATTTGCATAATCAACATCAACAAATATTGTTGGGGCAATCTCAGCAAATTGATCATATAACTCAGCTTGTCTTCCTGAAATAAAAATTACATCTGGCTGTAATTCATGGATAGCTTCAAAGTCAGGTTCTTTTAAACTACCTACATTTGTATATTCGGAGCCTTTATATTTTTCTAGACTTTCAGGGACAATTGCTTGCGGAAGCCCTGCTACTTTTACACCTAATGCATCTAATGCATCTAGTACTCCAAAGTCAAAAACAACTACTTTCTCAGGATTTTTCTCAAGTGTTACTTCACCGTATTCATGAGTGAACGTAACTTCCTTAGATTCTTCTTCTGTTTTCTCTTCCGTACTTCCACTTGTACTCGCTTCCTCCGAACTGCCACAAGCAGCTAGTAGAAACAGCATAGTGAAAATAAGAGAAAATAAACCTAGTTTTTTCATTATTCCTTGTCTCCTTTTTATGTATTGATAATGATTATCATTTTCACATTTACAATCTTATATTGATACACAAATAATGTCAACAGTAATTGAGAATATTTTTCAACTAGATATATATTTTCATTTCTTCCCTATTTTTAAAAATAAAAATAGGACTACCTTAATGGCAGCCCCATTCAACATAGGATAGATAAGTCATAATTCCGATTTAGAAAAATCCTCCTTTAATAATGAATACATATATAAATCATCAAATTTTCCGCGAGTATATTCATATTTTCTCAGTAAACCTTCTTTCATAAATCCCTGTTTCTCCACTAACCTCTGGGATAATAGGTTAGGAGGTTCAATTAATGCTTCTATCCTTTGAAACCCAAAGTGTTGAAAACCATATGCAATTATCGCTTTTAATGCCTCACCTGCTATTCCTTTTCCCCAGTAATCTCTACTCAATTCAAATCCAATCTCTGTACGGAAATGTTGAGAAACAAAGTTATGAAAACCACAACTACCAATAATTATTCCTTTTTCTTTTAACGTAATTCCCCATCTTAATCCTGTATGGTTTTTTTCAAGGGATTGATACCATGATATCTCGTCCAACGCCTCGTTGATGGTTTTAAAGGGTTCCAACCCATAATATTTCATTACTTCGCTATCAGAAAGGTAGCTAAATATATTGCTCGCATCGTCTTTTGTAATTTTTCTCAATACCAATCTATCTGTTTCAAGATTTGGAAATGTATGAATTTCTATAGACATAGTCACCCATCCTTATCAGTTATTTCATTACAATCATTGTACCAGAATCATGGTTCAAAATTGACAGAAACACCCTGGAGAATGGTTCTTCAGGGTGTTTCTATTTTTAGGATGCATCCTCAAACTGACTATTATATAAATCTGCATAAAATCCATTTTTCAAAAGCAATTCTTGATGCTTCCCACTTTCAATAATGTCTCCATCCTTCATGACAAGAATTAAGTCCGCATTCTTAATAGTTGATAGTCTGTGTGCAATAACAAATGAAGTTTTGCCCACAGTAAGCTTATCCATTGCTTCTTGAATCAATAATTCTGTACGAGTATCAACAGAGCTTGTTGCTTCATCAAGAATTAATAACGGAGCATCCTCTACCATGGCACGCGCGATGGTAATTAACTGCTTTTGTCCCGCAGAAAGATTGGCTTTATCATCTAGTACTGTGTCATACCCATTAGGAAGGGTTGTAATAAAGTGATGTAAACCCACTGCTTTGCAGGCTTCCTCTACCTGTTCATTTGATACTCCTTTTCGAGAGTATACAATATTTTCTCGAATCGTCCCTTCAAACAACCATGTATCTTGAAGTACCATACAGAATAGTTCGTGGATATTTTGACGTGTGAGGGTACTTGTTGGAACACCGTCGATTAAGATTTCCCCACCGTTCACTTCATAAAAACGCATCAATAGATTAATCAAAGTGGTCTTCCCTGCACCTGTAGGGCCGACAATCGCCACTTTTTGCCCTGCATTTGCCTTTGCGGAAAAGTCCTTAATAACCATTTTGTCTTGATTATATCCAAAGTTAACATGCTTAAACTCCACATCACCTTTTGCACTTTCCAGTCTTAGTGTCTTGCCGCTTTCATTTGCCAATTCTTCTTCTCCAAGAAATTCAAATACACGTTCACTCGCTGCGGTTGTGGACTGAAGATTTGTAGCTGCTTGTGCAAGCTGTGAAAGTGGTTGAGTGAAAAGACGAATGTAAATCATAAAGGCAACAATCACACCAAATGAAATACTACCATTAACCGCAAGCACAGCTCCGACTAAACAAACCACCACATATCCAAAGTTACCGACAAACATCATTAGTGGCATCATTAGGCCAGACATGAATTGAGATTTCCATGCGCTGTTGTATAGGCGTGTGTTAATTTCGTGGAACGTTTCCTTTGCTTCTTTCTCCCCGTTATATACTTTCACTACATTATGCCCTGTATAAATTTCTTCAATATGACCATTCAATTTCCCTAGCTCTTTTTGCTGCTGAGCAAAATATTTTTGAGATTTTGAAATGATAAACGTCATGAGCGCAAACCCTAAAATGGTAGAAAGAACAGCTGAAAGAGCCATAATCCAGTTCGTGTAAAACATCATGATCAGTGAGCCAACAAACATGGTAATAGCTGATACCAATGTACTTAAACTCTGATTCATCGTCTGTCCAATCATGTCAACATCATTTGTTACACGGCTAAGGACGTCACCAGTACTTGTTGAGTCAAAATATTTTAGAGGCAATCGATTGATTTTCGTTGAAATCTCTGATCGTAACTTTTTTGAAACTCTCTGAGTGACAGTCGCCATAATATATCCTTGGATGTAGTTGAAAATAAACCCTAACCCATATAGAAAAGCAAGAATCGTTGCAATATTTACCACAGCATCAAGATCAATGCTTGTCATCAAGCCCTCTGTAATGAAATCTGTTATTTGACTAAGTAGTTCTGGTCCAACGATATTGAAAACCGAACCTAGCATAGCAAGGACTAAGGCAACAGAAATAATTGGTATATATGCTCTACAATAGGATATGAGCTGTTTTAAGGAGGTTTTATTGATCCCTTTTGAAGGGGACGGTCCCTCGTGTTGAGGATCCTTCATGGCATTAGGTTTATGTTTTTTCTTATCCAATTTCAAGCTCCTCCTTTGACAACTGAGAATAAGCAATTTCTTGATATACCTCGCAATTGATCATAAGCTCTTGATGCGTTCCCATGCCGACGACTTCCCCATCATCTAAAACAACAATTCGGTCTGCATCCTTAATGGTACCTATTCGTTGTGCAACAATGATCGTTGTGGCATCCTTGATTTCTTTTTTGAGTAACGAACGCAATGTTCTATCTGTCTTATAATCTAATGCAGAAAATGAATCGTCGAACAGATAAATTTCGGGTTGTTTGAAAATCGCACGTGCGATAGACAATCTTTGTTTCTGTCCCCCAGAAATATTTGTACCGCCCTGAGCAATTTCACCTTCGTACTGATTCTCCATTTTTTCAACAAATTCTGTTGCCTGTGCAATTTCTATCGCTTTTTTAATACCTGTTTCTTCTGATACGATGTTTACGTTGTGACCGTAAGCTACATTGGAAGATACGGTACCCCTAAATAAAACAGCTTTTTGAGATACATACCCTAGCTTATCGTGTAATGCTTCTTGTGAATAATTCTTCACGTTCATTCCATTAATGAATATTTCTCCCTTTGTAGCATCATAAAATCGAGGGATCAAATTAACTAAAGAAGTTTTCCCACTACCGGTTGACCCAATAATTGCCACTGTTTCTCCTTTATGTGCTGAGAAGGTGATATTACGAAGGATATAGTCTTTTGCGTCTGGATATTTAAAACTAACATTACGGAATTCAATTTCTCCAGAAAGACCTTCCTTTCCATCCGTCAAGTTTCCATCTATAATTTTTGCCTTTGTATTTAGTACTTCGTTAATACGTTTGGCAGAGACAGATGCACGAGGAAGCATGATAAACACAAACGAAAGCATCATAAAGGCCATGATTACCTGCACTGCATATGACGAGAATACAACCATATCTGAGAACAAGGATAATCGCTCAGGTATGGCAGCCTGGTTGATTAAAAATGCTCCAATCCAATAAATGACTAGGCCGAGACCAGACATGATAAGTCCCATCGTTGGCATCAATATCGCCATGACTCGGCTTGTAAATAAATTCGTATTCGTAAGATCATTGTTTGCTTTGTCAAATTTCTCTTCCTGATAGCCTCCAGCGTTGTAGGCATGAACGACACGAATCCCGGACAAATGTTCTCTTGTTACTCGATTTAAATTGTCCGTTAACGTCTGAATCACTTTAAACTTTGGCAAAGCGACAATAATAATGACTGATAGCATGACAATGAGAAACAATACGGCAAAACCAGTAGCAGCCGTCCATTGCCAGCTTTTCCCCATGATTTTAAGAACTGCCCAAACTGCTAAAATGGGTGCTTTGACTAAAACTTGAAGTCCAGTTGCAATTAGTAGCTGAATTTGGGTAATATCATTGGTTGAGCGTGTAATCAAACTCGAGGTGGAAAAACCATTGATTTCTTCCATCGAGAAAGACATCGTCTTTTCAAATACCATTCCACGGAGACGAACAGAAAATCCCGCTGCAACTTTTGCGGCAAAAAAGCCAGTAATCATAGCAGCTATCATACTGCCTACCGCACATAGAATCATGTATCCTCCCTGAACGAGAACCTCACTCATCTTACTTCCTTCTGTTTGCACGAGCATGGTAATTTCATACATATAGTCAGGGAGTTTTAAATCAAGCCAAACCTGTGCGACAATAAACACCAAGCTGCACATAATTAATAACCAGTCTTTTCCCTGAAGATGCTTAAATATTTTTATCATTCATTTACCCCCTAACCATACATTTCTCTATAAATCTAATAGTGTTAGATACTTCACTAATTAAAAGCAGACGTATATTATGTGCCTGCATCATTGATTACTCACTTTCAATGGTAATGTCGGTTATTCTTTTCAAGATACGAACAAATTCTTTCGCATCATGTTCCCCAAGCTTTTCAAGTGTTTGCTCAATCATCGATAACGCCTCTTTGCGTTCCTCTTCCATAAAATGAATTCCCTCTTCAGTAATCGTGACATTGACAATTCGTTTATCATTAGCATCTCTGCTTCGTTCAATAAATCCTTTTTTGGATAAACTATTGAGTGCCGATGCCACACGAGGAGTTGTAAGAAATAGTGCCTCACTAAGTTCACCGGAAGTAGCACTGCTCTTTGCAAACGTGAGGAATCCTAAAATTTTCTTCTCTCCATGTGAAATGTCTTCCACTTTTTTCTGAAATGGCATCTTAGCTGTTCTCGTCATATTACGTAACAGTTCTTCCGCCAACTCTTTATAATCCATCTTAAGCTCCCTTCCAATTTATCTAACCCTATTAGATAAATTACTCCTGTTCAACCTCTGTTGTCAAGTAAAATAGAAAAACTACCAAACAATCATTGGTAGTTCAGGATTGGTTGTTATAAAATTTACGTTTGCCACCATATATATCCCCCAAGGGCAATTAATGACAGGACAATAATAACTATATAGATAAGGGAGAGGTTTATCGTATTCCTCTTGACAGAACTCCTATAGTTTTCGTCGCTCTTCCCTGTTATTACTAAGGTAAGTATGACCGAAATAATCAGTACTATAAATACTAAAATAATAAGAAATACCATCTTACACCTCTTGTTGACAAATTAATGAAAATTTCTCTTATTTCCATTATACAGTGTACCCCACTCATTTAACCCATCCAATTTTCCAAAATACCGACCATCCAATCAGCCAACAACATTGTAACAAATGCTATTTATTTTCTGATTGATGCTTTCTTCGATATAATTAAGTATCTTATATTCAATGATGGTGAAGACAATGGAATGGAAACCAGACAAACAATTAGATATCCCTATTTATCAACAAATAGCTAATTATATTCAAAAGAGAATTGCCTATGGAGAGTATCCCCCTGGAACCCTTCTTCCGTCTGAACGAAAGTTAGCAAAAGACCTAGAAGTGAATAGAGCGACCATTGTAACAGCCTATGATGTATTATATTCGAATGGCATGATTGAACGGATCAAAGGTAGTGGAACAAGGGTCCACTCAGATGTTTGGGGCTTAACTCGATCTCGGGTCCCTAATTGGGATCTCTATGTCGAGCGCGGGTCTTTTTTACCTAATCTTCCTCTATTTCAACAGATCAGGGATGAAGTGTTAGAAAAGGATTTAATCAACTTTGCTAGTGGAGAATTGGCAAGTGATTTAATGCCAAATACGATTTTCAAAGAAATCTTATCAAAGAATGACTTCCAACAACCACTTGGATATGACCATCCACAAGGAAACCTTGAGCTTCGCAATAGCTTGGTTGCTCATCTTAAGACACATAAAAATATCGATTGCTCTAGCCAATCTATTCTTATTACGTCAGGAGCACAACAGGCATTGTATTTAGTGGCTCAATGCTTGCTGGAAAAGGGAGATGCTGTCGCCTATGAGGACCCTTCTTACGCCCACTCCCTCCCAATTTTTCGAACAATGGGGTTAAAAACCTTTAAACTACCTGTAAATGAAGATGGGATTAATCCAGATGATATTTTAAAATTATATCAAAAACATAATATTAAGATGCTATTTTTAAATCCCATTTTTCAGAATCCAACTGGTACCATTCTGCCTCTTGAAAAAAGAAAACGGGTACTAGAAATTACAACTGAACTAGGTATTCCTGTGGTGGAAGACGATCCTTATAGTCTAGTATCCTTTTCAGAAGAAATCGATACCTCTACCTTAAAGTCTATTGACGATGCAGGAAGTGTTTTATATATCAGTTCTTTTTCTAAGATTGCAGCTTCTGGATTAAGAATTGGTTGGATTATTGGACCGGATAAAATTATTCACCGTCTGGCAGATGCCAAACAACAGATAGATTTTGGACATAGTATTTTCCCACAATGGTTGGCAAGTGAATATATACAGTCACATTACTTTGATCAAAACCTACAATCCTTAAAAGAACTACTAACAGAGAAAAGAAATATTCTTATCTCTTGCTTAAAAGAAGAACTTTCCAACGAATTATCTTTCCATGTTCCTGAAGGTGGAATCCATATTTGGTGTAGATTGCATGGAGATATAAATGAGTATCATCTGCTTGAGGAATCGTTACGTAATGGGGTGGCTTTTGTTCCTGGTTCTCTTTTTGGATCTAAAAGAGGCTATATTCGACTTACCTTTGGTCGTGTGGACTCACATCTCATTTCTGAAGGGATACAAAGACTCAAACGATCGTTTGTAAAACTAAAAATATAAGAAAAAACGAAAGGCACCTACAATGGTGATTTCCTTTCGTTTTTGTTTTTGTTTCCGATTAAATTACTTTCTCACCTTTTGAAATAAAGTATTCTTGTAAACTTTCTGAATGGATATTATACGCTATTACCTTTTTCTTGAACTGTTTGACTACATCGATTGAATTTCTTTCATTATATAGATATAGTCTTACATCGATGTTCCCCAATTTCGTGTCAATAATGATGTGTTTTCCATTCTTTTCTGGTGGTAAAAATGACTGTTCTGTTCCTGGATAAATATAATATTTTTCCATAAAGATCGCTTCATTAAAGTACTTAATAAATGTCACTTTTTCTTCATGATCCATTGGATGCCCATCTATAGTTACTGAAACCACTTGATCATCAAGCTTTGCATGAGTTGCAAACTTGCTCATAATCCATTCAACTGCTCCAAGAGGAAGCACCGTTGGTAATACTTTTACTAGACTGATTAGAATTAAAAACAAAATAGTCCAAACCATGCTTTATCATCTCCATAGGTGTTTAAAACCACAATTTTTTCATTGGTAATTTGAATAATAGCATAATATGCATAATTCTAAACCATCCTATTTTGATAAAAACTCACCATCCACTTTCCTTAAATGGATCGTTGGAATGTAAAAAAATCGGTTAGAAAAAGTCTAACCAATTAAATTATTATTTATTTAAAATTAATCCGATTTAATATCTTGGCTTTTTGATAATGAAAAATGGATTTTGATAATTCAAAAATGGTTCCGTTTGCTAAGCATACCGTATTTTCAATAATCAGTGCAGGATCTTCAGGTTTTACATTCAACAATTTTGCCTTCTCTTCATCAATCTTTTCACAGTTGACTACTTTATCAGCAAAGCTAATTTGTAATTTTAAGTCCTCTATTAGATAACTGTAAATAGAAGTCTTCGCAATGTCTTCATTTAAATAAGGAACAATATCTTTTTTAAAATAACTTATCTCAATGGAAAAAGGTTCACCGTCCACTACTCGAAGCCTTTTACAAAAATAAAGCTTTGCCCCCTTTTCACATCTTATTTTCTGGGCTGTATCTTCATCTGCCTCTATTACGCGTAAGTCCAAGATTTGGGTATCGATTGTTTTTGAAGTCAAATCTTTCGTTAACCCTCTTAGACTTCCTAAATTAATATAATCTGTTACTGATTTATCCCTTAAAAACATTCCACTGCCCTGTACCTGATAAATATATCCTCGATTCACAAGCTGAGTAATGGCTTTTCGTATCGTATTGCGGCTCACTTCGAACGATTTCATTAGTTCTTCTTCTGTTGGCAATTTCTTTGTTACATCAAATTTTCCATCACGGATATCCGATTCGAGCTGGTCAGCTATTTCTTTATATTTTACAGCCATAGTATCTCCCTATTTGTCGTTCATTCTTATTCCCTCTATTATACACAAAACCTCTTGATGAAAATCAAGAGGTTGTTTTTCTTATAACTCTTCTCCTCTCGTTTCAATGATATGCTTGTACCAGTGAAACGACAGTTTTTTCTTTCGGTTCAAATTATCTTTGTGATCTACATAAATAAACCCATATTGTTTTTTATATCCATTTAACCAGCTTAATAAATCGATAACAGACCAGGCATAATATCCTTTTAAATGAATGCCTTCTTGAATCGCTTGTTTAACCACTTTTAAATGTTCTTCAATATATTTAATACGAGGAACATCAACAATTTCACCATCAATAATCGGATCCTCATCTCCAAGACCGTTTTCTGTTACGTACATTTTAATATCTCCATAACGGGCTTTTAACATATGAAGCCCATCCAAAAATCCCTGGGGAGAAATTTCCCATCCCCATTTCGTATAGGTTTTATCTTCCATTTTTACCGTACGATAAAATGCATCAAACGATGGGTTACCAGGTGCTAGAGTAGATGTTTCCCTTGAGTGTTCTAAAGTAGAAACAGCTTCATTTATTTTTTCAACACGAATCGGTTGATAGTAATTCAGACCGATAAAGTCGTTTTTGGAACTATTTCTCTTTAATGTATCAAGTTCTTCTTCTGTCCAATTCGGAGTCCAGCCTTTTTCTTCTAATTGCTTAACCACATAAGAAGGATATTCCCCTTTTAAAATCGGATCATAATACCAAAAAGTTTCATATTCATTGGCATGTTGAGCCGCTAGCAAATTCTCTTTTTGATCATCAACACTGTATGCTGGTAGGAATACATGAGTAATCCCAATCTCACCGTAATGATTCAGTTGTTTATAGATTTCTACTGCTTTCGCATGCGCATAAAAAACATAATGTGTTGCTTGGAAATATTTTTTCTCATCATTTTGAATCCCAGGTGGATGTGCTCCTTTTAAATAACCTAATCCACAAAACATCACGGTTTCATTGAACGTAATCCAATGCTTAACACGATCACCAAACGCACGGAAGCAGATTTCTGCATACTTAACAAACGCATCAGCTGTTCTCTTATTTGTCCAGCCTCCGTCTTCTTCTAATGTCTGTGGTAGATCCCAGTGATACAGAGTGACAAATGGTACGATTCCATATTTTAAGCATTCATTAATGAGATTGTTGTAAAACTCCAAACCTTTTTGATTTACCTCACCGTCACCGGTTGGCAAAATACGTGCCCACGAGACTGAAAATCTGTAAGATTCGAGACCCATTTCAGCCATTAATTTAATATCTTCTTTGTAACGATGATAATGATCGATTGCCACATCTCCATTTGTACCTTCAAATGTTTTTCCAGGGATCTTAGAGAACACATCCCAATTCGTAAGTCCTTTTCCATCCTCATTCCAAGCACCTTCTACTTGATAAGAAGCAGAAGCTGCACCGAATAAAAAGTCATGTGGAAACTTCATCATAACACCCTCCGTATTTATACCTATTTATAAAATTTATATACATATATTAAATTTATGGGTACAAATTTAATAATGTGATTATACCTCTATTTTCATCACATGACTACAGTTAAGTTATTGTACGGTTTAAATAATTAAAAAAGAGGCCTTTTTACTAGACCTCTCTAAAATCAAACTTCTTATTCAAGCTGACAAGTACCCTACGATTAGCAAAATTAATCAACTTTTCTAAACGTGTTTAAAATATTTTCAGGAACAATAATCGCACTTGCTTTGGTTAAATCGATGTAATAGGTTTCACCTTTACTAATAGAATCTAGTATTTCTCGAGCTTCTGATTCTGAGTTTACTCTTTGTGTTCTTAAAATTTCTGGAGTGCCAGGGATTGGACGAATTGATTCAACAGGTCCATTATCAGGAAGATATCCTTGATAGCTATCGTGAACATCAATATTGAATTGAACATACCAACCTTCTGGATCGTGAGTATAAGAGTCAATATTTATCTTAATCCCATCCTTTAATAATGGGATTTGAGGATTAACATTCTGCATGCTGTCAAATCCTCTGATGATTTTTCCGCTATCTACTATCGTGGCCTTTACATTTGAAAGTCCAATTTCTCTGCCTGTTTTATATGGTCCAGAGGTTTCGATACTTTTATACCTCGGGTCCGCAACATCGCTCTTTGCATTAGTGGCCACTGAGTATCTTTTTTCAAGGAAGTTAACAAACTCATTTTTACTTAAGGCATCAAGCATGGTTAACTGTTTTTCTGAATTAGCTGGGTCGTTATTATACGCTTTTAGTGCTTGATAAATCTCTACGATTGGATATTGGTTTGTATGCTGTGGGGCTACATAATCAACATCAAACATTTGCTGTAGCCATGCCAGTCCGTATTGAAAACCAAGTCTTAAATATCCATTTGTTTCATTAGGGGTGTAAAGTCCATTGAAGCCATATCCACCCATGTATCCAAAACTAACCCATTCGTTATTATCAGGATTTTTTATCTTAAATATGGATGAAGTTGTTCCAGGAGTATGTCCTGGTGTAAGTGCGACAAGGATCTGAACATTCCCAAAATCCATATATTGGTCGTATACGTAATTGATTGCTCTATTTCTTATCTCTGTTTCAGAATCTGGAAGAGCCCCTTTTATATTCCACACATTACCCATCGCATCTGTTTCAATACCAATCAGTTCTTCCTTAGCTCCGTATAAGTTTACAGAACCGCCTGCATTTTCAATCATTTTTATTAATTCAATTGTTGTACCATAATGGTCTAAATGCCCATGTGTTAACATTATGTCTGTAATGCTACGGGGGTCAAAGCCAACGGCTTCAATGTTTTTCCAATATTGATAACCGCTATTCGGCCAACCACCATCAAATAAAATAAGTCTATCATCGGATTTAATTTTTGTTCCCATATCTGAATTAAATAAATAAACAGATACTTCATTATCACCCACATAGTAGAAGGTGTCTTTGACAATTTCAAAAGGTTCAGTGCTTCGAGTATATGGAGCAGTAGTAGGAGAGGTAGCATTTATTGCATCGTAGGAGATTCCAGACACAGGATCTAAACCTTTGTCTTTTAATAGGTAACTTCTTGTTGGGACATCCCATACAGGTTTCCCATCTGTAGTTGTTTGAGGTGTAAAATAGTATATAGCAGTTACTTTTGCAGCATTCGCTTGTTTATAGTTTCTATCAAATACAATATATACCGCTTGTCTCTCTTTAGTTGTATAGTTATAATCTTCAGTTATAGGAATTGATTCAAAGGTGGAAACAGATGATTTGCTGTAGTCTAGAGTATTGACATTATATACATCAACATTTTTATCAACCTTATAGGTTTCTTCGTACCGTTTTACTGGCTCTGGTAGTTTTCTTCCACTAATATCTTCTGTAATTATTCTACCGTCACCAACTGTAATTGTAGTTTTTGTCTTATCGTAAACCCAACCTGCTGCAACCATATTTCCAGGTGTTCCATTATTTTGTGAGAGTTCTGCCCCATATTTCATTGTATCAAACTGTGCATTCGAAGAATTTCCTTTTTCGAGTACCTTGTTAAAAGTGTTAGAAGGATTACTTGGGATCACAACTAGATTATCTGACATCTTATAATCTACAAGATTCCCTTTTTGAAGATTAGTTAATACAGAATCTACCTGCTCAGTGTCAACCGATTGAGTTAAAACAGTTTTTCGTTTTCCTTGAGTTACCATTTCAACTGATATCGCTGTTTTACCTTGAACACTAATTTTTATTGGGTCTCCAATTACTAGCCCATCGAAAGTTTGAACCTTATCCTTACCTGCAGCAAAACCTTCAATCTTAGAACTTCCTATTAATATAAATGACACTAATAGTGTAAAAAAAACAATATTTATTTTTTTCACGTACAATCCCCCCATAAGTTTCAAAATGAAGAAAGCTAAACAGGATTTACTTATCTGAGAAAGCGACTACGTTTGAGTCACTTTCTCAGAATGATATTATCTTACAAGGCAAGGTCTTTTATTATTAAACGTCCAATTTGGAATCAGGTACTGCATGGCAACGGAATCATCTCGCGCGCCTAAGCCCATATTATTGTATACTTCGTTAGCTCTAGAAACTTGATCCATATCAATTTCAATTCCTAAACCTGGCTTATCTGGAATGGAGATATGTCCATCAACAATAGTTAACGGCTCTTTCGTTAGACGCTCTATTCCCTCTTGCCAAATCCAGTGTGTATCAATTGCTGTGATATCACCAGGTGCAGCGGCTGCAACATGGGTAAACATCGCCAATGAGATATCAAAGTGATTATTAGAGTGTGAGCCCCAGGTTAATCCCCAGTCATTGCACATTTGAGCGACCCGAACTGACCCCTGCATCGTCCAAAAGTGAGGGTCGGCCAAAGGAATATCAACCGACTGCAAGGAAATGGTGTGGCCCATCTGGCGCCAATCCGTTGCAATCATATTGGTTGCTGTTGGGAGCCCTGTTTGCCTTCTAAATTCAGCCATCACTTCCCGGCCCGAGTATCCATTTTCCGCTCCACATGGGTCTTCTGCATAAGCAAGAATACCTTTCATTTCCTTACATAAATTCACTGCCTCTTCTAGCGACCAGGCTCCATTAGGATCTAAGGTGATTCTAGAATCAGGAAATCTTTCTGCTAATGCTCGAATCGCCTTAATTTCCTCTTTTCCTTCAAGAACTCCACCTTTTAGCTTGAAGTCTTTGAATCCATATTGTTCTTGTGCAGCTTCTGCTAATCGAACTACAGCCTCAGCTGTTAACGCCTTCTCGTGGCGTAAACGGTACCAATCGTTTGTCGCAAATTCATTACTATAATAAGGTAAATCTGTCAGTTTACGATCGCCAATGTAAAATAAATACCCCAGTGTTTTTACTTTTTCTCGTTGTTTGCCTTCACCGAGTAACGCTGCCACTGGAACATTCAAAAACTTCCCAAGTAAATCTAATAAAGCAGCTTCGACCGCTGTGACTGCATGAATGGTTATTCGTAAATCAAATGTTTGGAGACCTCTTCCATTTGCATCACGGTCAGCAAAATTTCTTCGAATCGTATTTAAGGTATTGTTATAGTTTCCGATGGAAGAGCCAACAATAAGAGATTTAGCATCCTCTAATGTTTGCCGAATTCCCTCTCCACCAGGTACCTCGCCCACACCTGTATTCCCACTGCTGTCCTTGAGAATGACTATGTTTCTAGTAAAATATGGGCCATGTGCTCCGCTGAGATTCAGAAGCATGCTATCATGTCCTGCAACAGGGATAACCGTCATATCTGTAATGACAGGAGTCGTGTTAACCTTTTTAATCATTGTATTCATCTTGATTTCCCCTTTCGCTATCGGGTCACTTCAATATTTGCAAGCTTTTCATAATATTTAACTAGACTTGAATGATCTTCAATGTGATGTCCATCTGCTTTTAGGGCATGCATCATTTCAAGAACAGATGCTGTCAAAGGCAATGGTGCACTTATTTCATGGCTTGTTTCTAAGGCGTTTAATAGGTCCTTTATATGTAAATCAATACGGAACCCTGGCTGGAACTGTCTATCCATGACTAAAGGAGCCTTCGCTTCTAGCACCGTACTACCAGCTAATCCTCCACGTATGGCTTCAAATATGAGTTCAGGACTAACCCCCGCTTTACTAGCTAACACTAGCGCTTCTGACATCGCTGCAATATTAATCGCAACGATTACTTGGTTGGCTAATTTCGCAGTATTTCCAGCCCCTATTTCACCAACATGGACTACAGATCCTGCCATCGCTTTCATTATTTCGTAGTTCTGATCAAACACTTCTTTTTTTCCACCAACCATGACCGATAACGTACCATCAATCGCTTTTGGCTCGCCGCCACTCACTGGTGCATCTAACATTTCGACCCCTTTTTCACGTAGAGCAGAAGCAATCTCCTTTGAAGCGAGAGGGGCAATAGAGCTCATATCAATATATACTTTTCCTTCTGCCAAACCCTCAATAAGTCCATTTTCTCCTAGCACAACCTCCTTGACCTGAGGAGAGTTTGGAAGAATCGTGATAACTATATCACTTTTTTCTGCAACTCCCTTAGGAGTGGAGGCCGTATCAACTCCTAACGCTACAAATTCCTCTGTTACTTCCTTTTTTCTATCAATAATCACTAGGCTATATCCCGCTTTTATCAAATTCTTGCACATAGGTTTCCCCATAATTCCAAGACCGACAAATCCTATTTTCATATTTTCCACTCCTATTTACTGTACTTTTTGATACACATCTAGCTGTTTTAGCACTTCAATTAGTTTTACCTTATTTTCAGGTGATAGTTCCTTAACGGGTCCTAACGTAACCCCTGCATTAACCCCTACAAGGTTTAACGCTTCTTTCATGACCACAGGGAAGCTGCCCAACCCAAAAGCTAATCGTAAGGGAGCAAGCTTAAATTGAAGCTCCCTTGCTTTCTCAAACTCACCCGCTACATAAGCATCGTAAATCCCTGCTACAATCGCTGGCGCTACATTTCCAGTACTAGCAATTCCACCCGTGCCACCATAACAAAGATTTGCAAAAATTAATGTATCTCTTCCAGCTAAAACATGAAACTCCTTACCTTGGGTGCGTCTAATGTACTCTGCCATCTTTGTCATATCTCCACTGCTATCTTTAATTCCGATAATATTATCTACTTCAGATAGCTCTACACATGTGTCCGGTGAAATACTAACGTTCGTTTTTTCATCATTTCCATATAAAATGATAGGTAGGCTAGTAGATTTAGCGATTGCTTTATAATGCTCTTTCAGTTCTTCTTGATTCGGTGTGACAAAATATGGGGTTAAAACAGATACCGCAGAAATCCCTCCAACTTCCTCCGCTAAACGCGCCGTTTTGATACAATCTCTTGTTGTAATCTCACTTGCCCCTGCATAGATAGGGACACGTCCTGCTGTGTGTTCAACTGTAATTTCCAATACTCGTTTTTTTTGCTGATCACTTAAGCCATAAATTTCTCCCGTACTACCTAACACAAAGACTCCATGTACCCCACCTTGAATGGTATAATCAATTACTTGACGAAGCCCATCCTCTATTAAATTCCCTTGTTCATCCAATGGAGTCACAAGGGCTGGAATTACCCCTTTAGGCTGAAACATATAAATTCCTCCCTTTAAACATTTTTTATACCGGAGTATTCACTCCATTGTCCGCATGCTTTGTTTTTCTACTTTGTACTAGTGAATACACAATGGAAATAAGGATTAGTCCCCACAGAACTAGAGCAATAGGTCCTTTGGTGAAAAAGATTGTCAAATCTCCTCCACTTCCTTTTAGAGAATCAATAAAATACTTCTCTAAATCTTTCCCAAGGATGAATCCGATCAGGAATGGCGCTACTTGAATGCCTATCTTTGTAAATACAAAGCCAGCTAATCCAAATAAGACCAATGTCCAAACATCAAAAATCACTCCGTTGTTAATGGCATAGGCACCGACTACACACATCACAATGATGATAGGATAAATAATTTGTTTAGGAACATACACTAATTTGGCCATGTATTTGATTGCCAAGAACATCATAAAGAACATAATGACATTTGCAATAAGCAGAGCGTAGACAATTCCACCCCATAGATCAGGATTTGAAGTAATAAATAGTGGTCCGACTTGGATTCCTTGAAGTAAGAAAGCACCTACTAAAACAGCGGTTGTACTGTCTCCAGGTATCCCTAATGATAAGAGAGGAATTAATGCCCCTCCCGTTAAGCCATTATTCGATGCTTCACTTGCAATGACACCTTCAGGCTCTCCTTTTCCTAACTTTTCAGGATGCTTAGAGAAGTTTTTCGCTTGGGAATAAGCTAGAATTGAAGCAGCACTTCCCCCCACTCCAGGGAGGATACCAACAAAGGTACCAATTGCAGAGGATCGAATGGTATTTATCCATTGACCATTAAACACCTTAAACGAAAATTTATCCTTTTTACTAAACTCAAACTTTTGATATGGAGAAGACTTCATGCCTGTTTCGGCTTCCTGCAAGATTTGAGTTATCGCAAAAAGCCCGATAAGTACTGGTAATAGGGCAAAGCCATAATATAACTCATTCTCTATAAACGAAGGGACTAATCTCAGTTGGTTATTGTCAGCAAAGAAACCAATTAAGCTTAAGTACACCCCAAGAAAACCACTAAATATACCACCTAATAAGCTACCACTAGATAATGAAGCAATAACGGTTAAGGCAAAGAGGATAATCAGAAACTTTTCCACGGATGAAAAGTCTATCGCTACTGAAGCGAGAACTGGTGCAAAAAAATATAGTATTGCTAAACTAAAGATTCCACCAATTAACGATGCTGTAATCCCTACCTTTAGCGCACTTTCTCCTTGCCCTTTTTGTGTCATCGGATAACCATCAAAAGTGGTACAGATCGAGGAAGGAGTTCCCGGAATATTCATTAAGATTGCCGGTACCAATCCCCCGCTAATCCCTCCCACATAGAGACCAAGTAATAAACCGAGAGAGTCAATTAAATCAAGTGCATATGTGATGGGTAGAAAGATAGCAATAGCCATCGTTGCCGTCATCCCTGGTATAGCCCCAAATATAATTCCTACAAAAACCCCAACTATACATAGAGTGATAGACAAGGGTGTTAAAATCTCAAACGCTTCCACAGTAATCACCGCCTTTACGGTAGAGTAATATCAAATAAGTATCCAAAGAAAAACCATACAAGAACCGACGTCGTCACTGAATTCACCAGTGAGATGATCAAAGTATTACGCTTCACGTCTCCTCTTAACAGGATCGTTAAAACAAACATGAAAATAATCGATGCAGCAATAAAACCAATTACTTCAAGGAAAAACACATAACCAAGTAATAAAAGAATGGTCCCGAAAAACTTCAACTTATCAAAGTTTTCTACCATGATTCTATTAAATAATTTTTTGCTACCTCTATTTTTCATTCTCTGTAACACTTGTTGTACAAGAATCGCTAGCAACAAGATGATTAAAATGGTCTGTATAATTTTTGGAAAGATTAGATGGTACTCACTATACGTAATTTCCATGGTGAACAAATCTTTCATTTTTATTTCACCTGCCCTTACATTCCTTTGGTGATTTTTATTATAGGAAGTACCACAAGACAAAGTGGTACTTCCTACTTTTTTATTAGTTAGCAGTTATTTCATTTAGGTCTGGACCATTCTTAATGATTTTACTTAGAATATCTCTCTTTTCAGTAAGATGAGCTTCTGCTTCTTCCATTGGAATATGGTTTACAACGAAAGCGTTTACACCTAGATCCTTAGAATAATCCGGATTTTTTACTACCTCAGCGATTGCTTGATCTAATTTGTCTACAAACGCCTGATCGATTTCTTTAGGTAAAAGGAAGAAGTATTCTTTGTCAAAGGTAAATTCCTTTCCATCCACTTTAATACCTTGCTCCGCGAAAGTTGGAATTTCGTAACCTTCTAATCTCTTAGAAGAAGTAATACCAACAAATTTCATCTTAATCTTGTCTTCTACTCCCTCTTCTGTATACTGTGCATTGGATGAAACAGAACCATGAATAATATCAACATTTCCATCCCATAACGCTTGATCTTTATCACTTTGGGAACCAGTTACGTACACCTTGATACGATCAGAAACTTCTGTACCGTACTCTTCTTTCACCCATAAGTAGTAAGCGTCAAACCCAATTTGAGATACACCACCAGCTTCAATTGCTACCTTTAGTGTTTTATCCGGGTTGCTTTTTAGCCATTCAGCGGATTCAGCCATTGTATCAAAAGGAGCATCCGCCTTTGCTAGGAATGCATTTCCTGGATTTAAGGCAACAACTGGTCCTACTGTCCAATTTTCTAAAGAGTACTTTTCATCAAAGCTACCATATTCTACTCCTAGATAAGCCATGTCATGGAAAAACATCACTGAACTTCCATCTGTTTTTGCTTTTGCTAGCTCATCAAAGGCACGATTGGCTCCAACGGCATCCACTTTTGCATTTGTATCTAGTTCTTTTTCTAAATATCTTGTAACTGCATCAGCGTTTTGATAAGTATCTCCACCTGTGGAACTTGAACCAATTAATACGCGTACTCTAGAGACATCAACCTTCGTAGAATCCTCATTGCTAGAAGCTTCTTCTTTGCCACAACCAGCTAAAACAGCACCTAGTACAAGTACAAAAAGCATTATCCATACTTTTTTCATTAACAAGCACCCCTTTTTATAATTTCGTAAACGCTTACTATTTATCAGAAAAAAATCTACTTTTCTAATTATTAGTTATTAAAAGGTCAGTATCACTTAATATCCCCTTCATGAATAAAGCAATATTTCTCGCTTGGTTATACAAAAGTTGCTCAGCATTGTTCATGCATTCCTCGAGAGATATCGGTCCCACTGTTATGGAATGGCAACTCATAAAATAGTCACGGAGTTTCTCATATCCTTCGCCCAAGCTTCCAGAAAGCAAGATGGTTTTGACACCTTCTTCATTTGCAAGGTTGGCTATATAGATAGGTACTTTACCGAATAGTGTTTGAAAATCACTTTGTCCTTCTCCCGTAATAACAAAATCTGCATTCTTTATGGAATGACTTAATTTCGTAACTTCGGCAACAATTCTCGAACCAGATTTCATTATTCCATTTAGCATAAGAAAGGCAAAACCTAATCCACCTGCAGCACCAGCACCATCTATGTGTTTTAATTCCGTACCTAACTGATTTTCAACAAGAAGAGCGTATTGTTTCATGGCACAATCAAACTCTTCCAGTTTGTCGTGTTCGATCCCCTTTTGAGGACCAAAAACATAGGAGGCACCATTCTTTCCACAAAGAGGGTTAGTAACATCGTTCGCAATTGTAAACTTGCATTCTTTTAAAAGGGGATGTAATGTTGATAAATCCACCCTTTTTACATGAAAAATTGATTCTCCAACTGGTGGCAGCGTCTCCCCTAAATTATTAAAGAATGTTGCACCAAGGGCTTGAAGCATTCCCATGCCACCATCATTGGTCGAGCTTCCCCCAAGTCCTACAATGAATTCTCGATATCCACCTTCCATGGCATGTAAAATCACTTCACCAATTCCGTATGTAGTTGTATGCTTTGGGTTACGCTCCTGTAAAGGAACCATTGGTAATCCCGAAATAGCCGCTACTTCTATTACAGCTGTTTTTCCATCTCCTAAAACACCAAATTCTGTTTCTATTGATTGTTGCAAAGGCCCCCTTGCTTTGACCTTAATTCGGTTCCCTTTTGTTGCAAAAACAAGTGTTTCTAGTGTGCCTTCACCTCCGTCAGCCATTGGAATGATTTCTACATCTAGATCTGGTAGTTCCCTACTAAAGGCATCCTTGATAATCGTCCCAACTTGAAGGGCTGATAAGCTACCTTTATAGGAATCTGGAGCTACTAGAATTTTCATAGTCCCACCTTTTTCTCTGAATATTAGAACAATTTAATTAAACTATATAATCGTAGGTGAAATCATCGGGTACCCGCACAAAATATCTTGAGAAATAAAAATAATAGTTGTGCAGCTGCACAACTATTATTTAAAGGCTAATTTTTCTATTACTAATAACACTCGTAATAGTAAGGCATCATGAAAGTTTTTTGGATCCAAACCAGTCTTTCTAGAAATACTGTCTAACCGATATAAAAGCGTATTTCGATGAATATGAAGCTCCTCTGCAGTAACTTTCATGTTTAATGCGTTATTATATAAGACTTCCAATGTATGTATCTGCTCCTCATTTAAGGTAACTTCTTCTGGTAAGTATTGTGCATAAAAACTCTTTAACGTTTCTTCAGGTACTTGTTGAAATAGAGTAATTATCCCCCAATCCGAAATATGAGCAACTTCGTTAGGTTTAGGAAACTTCTCGAGCAATTTTAAACTATCACAAGCTTCTAAATAGGATTTTCGATATCCTTCTATTCCATTGTAGGATCCACCAATTCCAATTTTAACCTTAACTCCTTGGTTTAAAAAATAGGTATGAATAGAATCAGCAGCAGTTTGGTAGTTAATTTTTGAGGGCGGTACGGCAATGATACAGTTATCGTCCTCTAAAAAGCTAGAAAAAACAATGGAAGGAAGAAGTGTTTTTAATTGATGTAGACGCTCGTCTTTCTTCTTCCTGTTCTTTACCACTTCCTCCATGTCTTGATGTTTCATAATTGGTAAAAAATCAGTAAACCGAATAAGGAAAATACTAATATTTTTTTGAAAATCAAGATTTAAATAATGCAATCCATCCGCTTCAAGTTTTGAAGCATGAAAGTGACTTGGATGCACAAAATCCAACACCCATTTTTCCGCTAGCTTATTCTCATATTGTAGTTGATTAAATAGTTCCATTTCCTGAAGCATAACTTCAACAGTTACTTTTAAAATTTGAGCAAATTGTATAACATCATTCGGTTCCCCCGTAACCCCTATACAACCAATAATTTCCTTCTGTATTTCTATTGGTAAATTAACACCTGGCTTTGCTCCAGGAAAATGGGCTTCATCTTCAGAATAAATAAAGATTGCTTTTTTTGTATCAAAAACCATCAATGCCCCTTGGTGAATCTGATTTAATCTTGAAGAGTCTGTGCTACCAACAATCACCCCATCACTATTCATAATATTAATATTATAGTTTAAGAGTTTTTTTAGCTTAACTAATATTGAATGTGCTACTTCAGACGTTATTCGCATTCTATCACCTGCCAGATAAATGTAACCGTTTACTCATGTTTATTAAAATACCATAGTTTCTGAAAATTCCCAAGATTTTTTATCAGTTTGATTAGCTCAAAAAAACAAAGTAACTACCTAACCGTAGCTACTTTGTCAATTGTTATATAAACTTCTACTCTTGCTAAATGATTTGTTACACTTTTGCATTTGCTTGAGCCACTTCAGTGTACAGCTCTACAACACGTGCCCCAACCTCTGAAGTAGAAGCATAACCACCCAAATCTGGAGTAAGTATAGAACCCTCTTCTAGTGTTTTCTCAATGGAATGGAGAATCTGCTTCCCAATATCCTCAAAACCGAAGAAGTCAAACATTTGGCTGGCAGACCAAATAGCGGCTAGAGGGTTTGCAATTCCCTTTCCAGCAATGCCCGGTGCTGATCCATGAATCGGTTCAAACATGGAAGGGTACTTTCTTTCTGGATTAATATTAGCTCCTGCGGCCAATCCTAATCCGCCTGCCAGTGCAGCTCCCAAATCGGTTAGTATATCTCCAAATAAGTTTGAAGTTACTACCACTTCAAATCTCTTTGGGTCTTTAATCATAAACATGGCTGCTGCATCCACTAAATAGGAGTAGGTTGAAACATTTGGATATTCCTTTCCTACTTCCTCAAACACTTGATCCCAGAATACCATTGAATAGTTCAAAGCATTTCCTTTACTAATACTAGTTAAGGTCTTTCCTTCTCTAGATGCCGTTTCAAACGCGTAACGAATAATACGCTCGGTACCTACTCTTGAAAAGACACCTGTCTGGAGAACCACTTCCTGAGGTTTTCCTTTGAAAAGCCAGTCACCAGCTCCTGCATACTCTCCCTCACTATTCTCTCGGATGAAGAGCATATCAATCGTTTCTTTACTTCCTCCTACTATGGGACAAGGAGCACCATTTAATAGGGTAATAGGGCGAATATTTACGTACTGATCAAATTCTTTTCGAATTCGTAAAAGGAGATCCCAAAGGGAAATATGATCCGGAACACCTGGATAGCCAACTGCCCCAAGATAGATGGCATCATAGCTTTTTAGCTGCTCGATACCGTCTTCATCCATCATCCTCCCATGCTTCAAATAATATTCACACCCCCATGAGAAATGCGTAAACTGAAATTTCATTCGTCCATCCAATTCGGCTATTCTATTCATTAGCTTGATTCCTTCATTAATCACTTCGGGACCAATACCATCACCTGGTATGACGGCAATCTTAAAGGTTTTCATGATAACCAACCTTCCTATAATATTAACTTTTAAATTATTAATCTTCGAGGTTCACTACAACTGTTACCGTTTCAACAAGTTCCTGAATGGCGTAAGCTGGACCTTCCTTGCCATTCCCACTTTCTTTTACTCCACCATATGGCATCTGATCTGTCCGGAAACAGCAAGTATCGTTGATTACAACTCCACCAACTTCAAGAAGGTATGGAATTTTATAAGAAAGACTTAAATCAGATGTGTAAATACCAGCTTGAAGGCCATATTTTGAATCATTCACCAATTCAATCGCCTCTTCTAAGGTTTCGTACGAGGTCACAGTTACTACTGGGGCAAACACTTCCTCGTCTGACACTTTCATTCCCTTTTTTATATTTGTAATTACTGTCGGATAATAAATACTTCCCTCACGTTTTCCGCCTGTTAGTATTTCTGCACCAGCAGATGCAGCTTCCTCTACCCACTGCTCAATTCGCTCCGCTTCTTTTACACTTATCATCGGACCAACAACGGTTTCTGGGTCGAGAGGATCTCCTACCTTTAAGCGAGATACTTCGTTCAAAAATACTTCAAGAAATTTTTCTTTTACTGAGTTTTGAACAAATATTCTCTGAACAGAAATACAAATCTGTCCAGCATGGGCAAAGGCCATCTTAGCAAGCTTTGCGGCTGCTTTGTTGATGTCCGCATCTCCATGAACGATCGTAGCGGAGTTTGAACCAAGCTCTAATGTAGCTTTTCTTAGTCCAATTGTTTTTTGTATATGCTTTCCTACTGCTGGTGATCCAGTAAAAGTATAATGAGCAATTCTTTCATCCTTTAAGAGCTGTTCACCCACTGTCCCACCGCTTCCAATTACACATTGTAAGTAACCTTTAGGAACACCCGCTTGTTCTAACAATTCACATAGTTTAATAGCAATAGTGGCTGTGTCGGATGCCGGTTTTAGAATAACTGGATTACCTGCTGCTAATGCTGGTGCTACTTTGTGCACCACCAGATTCAGTGGGAAATTGAACGGTGTAATCGCAGCGACTACCCCGACCGGCTTTTTTATTGTATAAAGAAAGCGTCCTTGTACATTGTAGTTCGGTATGATTTCACCCACTAACTTTTTTGCTTCATCAGCAGCGATCTGTAGGGTAGATGCTGAACGTCTCACTTCTGCCTTAGCGTCAGTGATCGGCTTCCCCCCTTCCTTCGCAATGATTACTGCTAAAGCATCAACATCCTGTAACAATAGGTCAGCAGTTTTCATCAAAACTTGGTAGCGGAAATCTGCTGGAAACTGCGTATGTTTATGTGCATGGACCGCTGCTTCAACTGCCTGATTTATTCTCAATTCATCAGCTACACAAATTTCTGAAAATAGCTCACCCGTGAATTTGTTATACACTTTGTGTGTGTTTGACGTTTCGACCCACTTACCATCTATAAAAAGTTTTTCCGTTACAATACTCGTTTGCATTCTTTCCAGTCCCCTCTCATTTGTTTTATTATTGTTTCTTCTTTAAAGCTTCTTTCACTGTTTTAACAATATGTCCTTCAGAAAGCCCATACTTTTCAAGCAAGTCGTCATTATTCGCAGATTCAGAGTTTACATCTCTTACACCTACACGTAACATCGGTACTGGACATTCTTCAACTAGTACCTCTGCCACTGCACTTCCTAATCCACCATAAATACTATGTTCCTCAGCTGTTACAATAACTCCTGTGCTTTTTGCTGCTTTAATAATTGCATCAGTATCCAAAGGTTTGATCGTTGGCATATGAACAACCGCAACTGAAATCCCTTCCGCTTCTAATTGTTCCGCAGCCACTAATGAACGACTAGTTTGTGTTCCTGTTGAAATAATCGTTACATCTTTTCCAACCTTTAAGGTAGCTGCTTTCCCGAATTCAAATTGATATTTACCATCAACAATTACAGGATACGGATCACGTGCGATTCGTATATAGACAGGCCCTTCGTACTTATGTGCAAACTCCATCATTTGCTTCATTTCTATGGCATCTGCAGGAGCAAGAACAACCATATTGGCAAGAGAGCGGAAGATCGCAATATCTTCAAGCGCCTGGTGTGTTTTTCCTGTAACACCAGTTAATAAACCGCTATAAGCACCAATCATTTTTACATCTAGCTTTGGCTGTGCAATTTGAACTTGTATTTGGTCAATTGCCCGTTTGGACAAGAAGGCAGCAAATGTACATGCCCACGGCTGTAAACCCGTTGTCGCAAGTCCAGCAGCAACACTCATCATATTCTGTTCAGCAATTCCCATTTGTAGAAACTTCTTTGGATTGCCATTAGCCACTGTATCTAATTTGGTAGAGTTCGCTAAGTCACCATCAATCGCATATACTCGACTGGACTCTAAGGAAAATTTAAGTAGTGTATCGCCAAACACGTCTCTCATTGATACATTTTTTTGTGGAACTACACTTTTCATTACAATGCCCCCATTTCAAGTTCTTTTTTCGCCTGATTTAGCTCATCATCTGTCGGGATACGCGAATGCCATAGATATTGGTTTTCCATAAATGAAACACCCTTGCCCTTTACTGTGTTTGCAATGATCATAACTGGTTTTGTCTTAACTTCTCTCGCTTCATTGAATGCATTCTCTATTTCCTCTTGGTTATGGCCGTCAATTTCAATCACGTGCCATCCAAAGGATTCCCATCTATCTTTTGGGTCATGGATAGGGCTCTTTCTTGACTTCTCTTCTCCACTCCAACCAAATTGCTGCAGCTTGTTATAATCAAGAATGCCAACTAAATTATCTAGTTCATACTTAGAAGCAATATCCGCAGCCTCCCATACTTGCCCTTCTTGAGATTCCCCATCTCCAATCATGCAGTACGTACGGTATCTTTTACCTTGAAGCTTCGCCCCTAAGGCAATTCCCACAGCCGCCGAAATTCCCTGACCTAAAGAACCAGTAGACATGTCAAGACCAGGTAGAGTGTTCATATCTGGATGAGCCTGCAAACGGGAATTTAATGAATCAAAGGTTTGAAGTTCCTCTACCGGTAAATAGCCTCTCAATGCTAAAACTGCATAGAGACCGATCGCTGAATGTCCTTTAGATAATACAAATCGATCTCTTTCCTCACTTGTTGGATCATCTGGATTGATATTCATTTCATGAAAATATAAATTGGTTAGAATATCGGTTGCTGACATTGGACCACCAATATGACCTGCACCTGCATGATGAACGGTCTCGATAATCAGTTTCCTAGCCTCAGATGCTTTCTTTTTTAGCAGCATTATTTTTTCCTTACTTAACGATGAGTTCATAATAAAATCCTCCTTTAGTTCAAATGATTATATTTAGTTAAGCGCTTTACCAAATGGTGAAAAATAAACAAGATAAGAAGATGAACTTATCTTGCTTTTTAATCAAACAATCTTGCTATTTTAATAGAGATGGCAGCCAAGTAGAAAGTGGCGGGAAGAAAGAAATCACTAGCACGTCTACGATTAATATAAAGATTAATGGAATGACTGCTTTGGCAATTCTTACAATCGATAACTTCGTTAGCTGTGAAACCACGAATAAATCAATGCCAACTGGTGGTGTTACTAGGCCAATCGCTAAGTTACACACCATTATGACCCCAAAGTGAACAGGATCTATTCCTAAATTAACTGCAGTACCTAATAATAATGGCACAAATATTAGTATTGCTGCTCCACCCTCTAGGAACATCCCAGCCACAAATAAAATGATATTAACGATAATTAAGAAGATATATTTATTTGTTATGACATCAGATATAGAACTATAAATCATACCCGGTACACCATTCATTTCTATAAAGAACCCAAATAATCCAGCAGTCCCAATTACAATCATAATGACAGAACTGCTTATAGCGGATTTCTTCAATGTATCAGCCACTTGTTGTATGGTCAGATCTCGGTAAACAAAATACCCGACTACAAAAGAATATACAACCGCAACGACCGATGCTTCTGTTGGTGTGAATATTCCTGAATAGATTCCTCCTAGGACGATAATAGGCATTAACAAGGCTAAAATAGATTCCTTAAACGATTTAATTATATCCGGAAACGTTTTACGTTCTTCTCCAACGTAACCTCTTCGCTTTGCAATTATTAAGGCACTTATCAGTAGAGAAAAAGTAATCAATAATCCTGGAAGAATTCCAGCTATGAAAAGATCGCCAATTGAAACCTCAGCTGCTACTCCATATAATATCATCGCGATGCTCGGTGGGATAATAATACCTAGAGCACCAGCTACCGCCTGGTTGGCAGCTGCATATTCAATTTTATAACCTCTGGCTACCATGGCAGGAATCAGTATAGATCCAATAGCGGCCGTAGTTGCTGCTCCCGAACCAGAAATAGCTGCAAAAAACATGGATGTAACAATTGCCACCATGGCTAATCCACCGGTAAAATGGCCAACTAGGGAACTAGCGAAATTAACTAGTCTCTTTGACATACTCCCTGCACCCATTAAATTTCCAGCAAGAATAAAGAAAGGGATCGCCATCAAAGGAAAGGAATTCATAGAAACAAATATTCTTTGAGGAACTATCTCCAAAGGAAGGGTATCATGCATCCACACGCCTAATACCGTTGACAGACCCAAAGAAAACGCGATCGGTACACTTAAAAATATGAAGACAAATAGAGAGACAAAAAATACTGGTAACATCCCATCACTCCTTTCTTCCTAGAAACTGTTCTAAGATACATGTAATCGTATTTAATAGAAGCAGTAAGCCTCCAAGAGGTAAGGAAAGGTAAATAAAGAACATTGAAATTCCTGTTCCAGGAGCGATTTGATTTCCGAAACTTTGCGCTACCTTCCACCCATAGAACATTAAGACGATATAAAAGAAAGTCGATATAAAATGCACTAAGATAATTAGCCATTTTTTAGCTTTTCCTTTTAGAACTTCCGGAAGAATTTCCACGGATATTAACTCGTTATCTCTAAGAGCTAAGGAAGAGCCAATTAAAATCATTAAAATCATCAAGAATCGTGACAGTTCCTCTGACCAAGCCAGCGAGGAGCCTACTACGTATCTTGCAACTACTTGCCAGAAGATAATAATCGTCATAAATGCCAATATGCAGGCTAAGGCATATCCAAAAAATTTGTTCAGCTTATCGATGGTTCGAATATACATTCCGCTTATACTCTTCATTTTTCCAACTCCTTAAAGGAGAGGACAATATTTCACCGTTCATATTGCCCTCAAGAAGATCTTAATACTTAAAATTCTGTACCTTTTCAATCATTTCCTCACCAATCTTAGGTGCCCATTTCTTATATACAGAATCGGTCTTTGCTTTAAACGATTCCTTATCAGGTTCTGTCAACTCCAAGCCCTGTTCTTTAAGAAAATCAGCTGCTGCACTAATTTTGTCATCGTTTGCTTGTCTTCCAATTGGTTCTGCATGCTCAGCTGCCTTAATAACAGCCTCTTGTTGCTCTGGTGTAAGACTATCAAACGTTTTCTTACTAATAGAAATCGGACCTGGGGAATAGCGGTCTCCTAATAAAGCGACATGGCTTTGAACTTCGAAGATCTTTGATGTTTGAATGGTTGCCAAAGAGTTAGAATGGCCATCAATAACCCCTTGTTGTAATCCGGTAAAAACCTCAGTCCATGCCATTGGTGTAGCATCCGCTCCATATGCTTTCCATGCATCAATCTGCAACTCATTTTCCTGCACACGAACTTTTAAACCTTTTACGTCTTCAACACTATTAATAGGTTTATTTGAAGATGTTGCAACAAAACCATTTTCAACCCAACCAAGTACTTTTACATTTGTTTCTGTTTCAAATTTTTGAGCAAGTTCATCCCCTATTTCACCATCTAATACAGCTCGAGCGTGTTCAAGATTATCAAAAAGGAAAGGAAGATCAAACATATTAAATTCTGAAACCCAGTTACCCATTGGCCCAGCAGATTGAACAGCCATATCCAATGAGCCCATACCCATTAATTCAAACACTTCTCGTTCTCCACCAAGCGAGTTATTATAGTGAATTTTTACGGTTAATTGATCGTCGGTTAACTCTTCTAATTCATCTTTGAAAGCCTTTGCTGCCACATCGAACTTTGCGCCTTCTGGCTCAGGTATACTTAAATCCAATACGATTTGTTTTTTTTCTGAAGCATCAGCATTGGCAGACTGAGTTTCTGACCCACCCCCGCATCCTGCTAACGCCATTGCTAGTACAGCTGCCAGTGTAGTCCCTTTTACCAGTTTCTTCATTTTCATTTCCCCCTTTTATTTAATGAGTAATTTCGTTATGGAAAAATTACTCTTCTCCCCCTGTAACCAGAATCTATTAAACTAAATAATTAGTTAGGAAAAACGATTACCTTCAAGCTTTTACTTCGATTTGCATATGCTTGATACATCGCCTCGTTTATTCGATCTAAAGCATACCGATCCGTAATAATCGCTTCGATTTGACTGCCTAATTCTTCTAATATTTTTATAGCTAACGGATAAGTATTTGTATATCGATACACAGAGTAAAGATCTATTTCCTTCTGCAGCATTAGTGTCACATTCAAAGGAACTTCATCTGCATTGGGAAATCCAATCGTTACTACTGAACCGCCCCGTTTGACCATCTCTACAGTAGATTGCAAGGCTCTTACATTACCAGAAGTTTCAAAGACTAGGTCAGCACCTATTCCTGAGGTTACATGCTTTATCTCTTTTATTGTATCTGTACTCGATATGTCTATGACTTGGGTGGCACCAAGCTTTCGAGCGGTCTCGAGTCTTAATGGCTCCATATCCGTTACAATTATTTCTTTTGCACCATAAGCTTTAGCAGCTACTACTGTCATTAAGCCTACTGGCCCCATTCCTGTAATGACTACAGTTGATCCGGGTTTTAAATTACCTCTGTTAACTGCATGAATGGCTACCGATAGAGGTTCTGCTAATGAAGCATGTTCAAATGAAAGTGAATCTGGAATAGGAAATAGAAAATCTTCAGGATGCTTTAAAAACTGAACAAATGCTCCTTTTACTGGCGGTGTAGATAAAAACTTTACATCCGGGCAGAGATTATACCTACCTTCCTTACACCACGAACAGGACATACAAGCAACACCTGGTTCAACAGCAACACGGTCGCCTATTTTAAATCGAGTAACTTTGTCTCCTGTTGCAACGACAATTCCAGCACACTCATGTCCTTGAATATGAGGATAGGTAACTAGTCGATTTCCAATCCTACCGTGAGCATAGTAATGGACATCCGATCCGCAAATCCCTACTGCCATCACCTTGACTAGCACTTCTCTTCCAGAGACGGAAGGTACCTCCTCTTGATCCACACTCACTTCCAATGGTTTTTGAAGATAAGCTACATTCATTTTTTTAGGTATAGCCAGGTCGAGATTATCTGAAGACTCTACTTTTATGCTAGGCATCCCAATTCTCCTCCTTTATTCCATATTGAATCCTTGGATTAATTCAACTTAATCATGACTAAGTAATACTTTTCCACATTGCTTATGCTCACATAATTGAAAGGCATCTTCCCATTCAGACAGTGGAAGCTTATGAGTAATAATTGGGGTTAGGTTGACCTTCTTCTGTTCTAAGATTTGGATTACACGATCCCACGTTTTCATCGAATGTGCGAGGGATCCGTAAACTTTGATTTGCTTATAAAGAATTAAGTCAAAATCTAAAGTAATCTCCTTACCAGCTATTCCAACTTGGATATGTCTTCCTAGCTTTTTTAGTGCCTTCAAACAACTCTTGATGGATGGACCAGCACCTGCACACTCAACTGTTACATCTACTCCCAAACCCTTGGTTTCTTGCTGAATTATTGTGTCAAGATTCTGTTCATCAATATTGACGACGATATCAGCACCTAGTTCTTTTGCAATCTTCAATCGTAATGAATCGGAGGATGTACCTGCTACAATCACCTTGCACCCTTTAACTGCTAGAAGAGATAAGCAAATCAATCCAATTGGACCTGGGCCAGATAATAAAACGGTATCACCAACGTGAATCGTAGTTAATTCTTCAATGGCTTGCACGGCACATGCGAGTGGTTCAGACATCGCAGCTTCTTCAAGACTCACATGGTCAGGTAGCTTATAAATCATATCTTCCCGAACAACTGCATATTTCGTGAAACTTCCATCGACCCCATGTCCCATACCTCTTCGATTGGAGCAAAACATATAATGGCCAGTTTTACAATAGTGGCAATCCCCACAGGTTAAAGCAGTGGAACCAAGAACAGTAACTCGATCACCTACTTTTACCTTGGTGATGTTGCTACCCACCTCGGAAACAATCCCAGAGAACTCATGGCCCATAATGACAGGAGGGTAGTTTTTAAATGTTTCGTGGTAGATATGTAGATCCGTTCCACAAATTCCGGTGTATTTCACCTCAACCTTAACTTTATCTGCTGGACATGCTGGATCATTGATGTCTACTAAAGAAACATTACCTACTCCTGCTTGCACTTTAACTAATGCTTTCAAAATGATCCGCTCCTTCCTTTTGTTATAGAAAGCGCTTACTCTAATTTTTAAAAAAAATATTATTCTCATGCTGTTATGTATCAATGCTAGAACAACTATGTAAAGCGCTTACTTTTAGAGTCAAAATAAAGTATTTTATTCTATTAGTTTATTAAGCTAACGAAGTCACTCATTTTTAGTTAAGCGCTTTATCAAATTCTCGTTGGTTAAATTGTATTCAATACCTTAAAAAAAATCAACCGTTTTATTAAAAAATTTTGAATATTTTATACTACTATATTGCTATACCATTAGCTTATAGCAAGGGAGCAGTTGAGTTTCTTTCTACAAGCGAAGGCAATAATGTTAAGCGCATTACCTCTTTTTTTTCGCCGTTGATCATGGATATAATTAAATCCAAAACCTCTTTACCCATGTTCTGAATCGGTTGTGCAATGGTAGTTAGTGGTGGTTCCACAATAGTTGCAATAAGTGTATTATCAAACCCCATAATAGAAACGTCGGTAGGAACACTTTTTCCTAGTTCTTTTACAGCCTGGATAGCACCAATCGCCAATAAATCATTGCAAGCAAAAATAGCAGTAGGAACATCATCACCTGTAAGATATTTAAGTGCCATTTTCTTACCTGGCTCCACATGGCTCGGACCATCAATATATTCAAAGTTACTCATAAACTCTATGTTTTTCTCCTCTAACGCCTGCTTAAACCCACGAAGTCTTTCCCTATTACTCCATACATCCCTAGCAATAACAGCTATCTTTTGATGTCCAAGCTTTATTAAATGAGAAGCAGCCAAATATCCACCCATAAAATCGTCTAGGGCAACTGTATTAATTGAGAACATTGGGAAGTCTCTAGCAACAATCGCTACAGGTACCTTTTCCTTCACCATTTCTTCCACTTTTTCTAAGTTTTCAAAACCCGACGCTAAAATAAATCCATCCACATTCTTTCTTTTAAGCAGATTAAGGTACTTGTTTTCTTTCTCTGGCAAATAATCTGTGCTACAGATCACTAAATTATATCCAAACTCATGAGCACGGTCCTCAATGCTTCGTGCAAGCTCAGAAAAAAATGGATTTGCTAAATCAGGAATAAGAAGTCCAATTGTTTTCGTTTGTTTCCCCATTAAAGCAGAAGCCATCATATTGGGTTGATAATCCAACCTCTTCATCACTTCTTCTACTTTTCTTTTTGTTTTTTCTCCTATTCTCCCTGTATTGTTAATTACTTTAGAGACAGTTGCGATTGATACGTTTGCCTCCCTGGCAACATCATATATAGTTACTTTCATCGTTCCACTCCTAAATTTAAATCTGAGATGCACTAATTTATTTAGTTAAGCGCTTACTTAATTTTTATATAAATTAGCAATTATTGCAAGAGATTTTTTTATAAACAAGCAAATTGTTATTTCAAACAACCAAAAAAGAGGAAGTACTTCGACTCCCTCTCTCACATTCTATTCCTTCTTCTCTTTTATCTTCAACGCAGCCAAACTAGCAAAATCATGCACAATGGTTGCTGCTAATAAAGCGGTGATTTGTGTTTGATCATACTGAGGCAGCACTTCTACTACATCAAATCCAATATAGTTGAATCCAGTAAGAGATCGAATCATTTGTAATGTTTCTCTACTACTGAAACCACCTACCTCTAACGTACCTGTCCCTGGGGCACAGGAGGGGTCAACAAAGTCAATATCAAAGGTTAAAAAGACGGGAGTATCACCAATGACTTTTCGCATTTTTGTAAGCACGCTCTCAAATCCCATTTGTTCTAGATCGTGAGTAGTTATGACGTTATACCCTAATTCATAGCTTTCTTGAACGTCGCCAGGATGGTTGAGCGTACCTCTTATCCCGATTTGAAAGACCTTGGACGGATCAACCAAACCTTCCTCATGTGCACGTATAAATGGAGAGCCATGCCAATACTTTTCTTCGTAATACGTATCCCAAGTATCCGTGTGGGAATCAAAGTGAATCAATGCTACGGGTCCATGGACTTTTGCTGCGGCACGTAAACTTGCAAGAGTAATTGAATGATCTCCTCCTAGTCCAATGGGGATGATCCCTTTTTTCATAAGTCCTTTAACTGCTTCTTCCATAAGTTCGTAGCTTTTATGAATATTATGAGGGATGACAGAAACGTCTCCGATATCAATGGCATTTGTTTCATCAAAAGGATACACCTTGTGAATCGGATGGTACGGAAATAAAGTCATAGATGCTTGTCGGATGGCCTGCGGAGCAAAACGCGCTCCTACCCGAAAGGAAGCGGCTGTATCAAAAGGCATGCCAATTATAGCTAGTTTGGCATTCTCTCTTTGTTCTGGTAGTCTCACAAAAGATCCTGTTGTACAAAATTCAGGTTTGACCTCGGGCGATAATGGATATTTCATTTTTTATTTTCCTCCTGTAATTTATTTTGAATGGTTGAGTCATATTCAAAATTAAATCCATTGAAAGAAGTACTGGAATCAAAAAATGTAACATGTTTTTTTATCGCCTCAACTTTCTGTTAAATGTTATGAATGACTGTCATTCATTATTAATCCTAAAAAATAAAATAACACAAAATTATTTTAATAATCTGAATATAAGTGAAAAACAAAAAAAGATCAAGTGATTATCTCCATCTTTTTTCCAATTGGGAAGGGGAGTTGTTATTCCATGTAGGTGCATGTTGTTCTTCTCGCACCCCTTCTATTTCATAAAAAACTTACATCTTAATTAACGTAGTTGGTTGAAGCTCTTCCATTTCATTAAATTCAATATTACTAATCTTTCTAGTAAACATCCTCGTAAGATATATTAGGTACAAAATTCCGAAGGTAAGCCATGTGGCACCAAGAATAATAGAACTTTTTTCAAGGTTTAACCACAAAACAAAAATTGCTCCCGCACCTAGCAATGGCATAATGACATATGAAAACAAGCCCTTTAGTGTTGTGTATTGTTTGTTTTTAAAGGCATAATGTGCAATGACTGATAAATTTACAAATGTAAAAGCAATTAATGCTCCAAAATTAATAAATGAAGCAGCAGTTGCCAGGCTGAAAAAGATCGCAGATAGAGAAGCAATTCCTACTATGATAATGTTTAAAGCTGGAGTCCTAAACTTCGGATGTACATACCCAAAGATTCTCTCCGGTAGGATCTTATCTCTCCCCATAACATATAACAGTCTCGACACGCTTGCATGTGAAGCAATACCTGACGAAAGAGTGCCGGCTATTCCCCCAGCAATAAAGATAATCTGAAATATAGATCCTCCAATCGAGGCAGCAATTTCTGGAGATGAAGCTTCTAGGTCAGTAAAGTCTTGTGGATTAGGAAAAACGAGCTGAATAAAATACGAGGTAACAATAAACATCAATCCACCTAGTAACGCTGTGAGAAAAATGGCCCTTGGAATCGTCTTTTTCGGGTTTGGTGTCTCTTCTGCTAGCATAGCCACCGCATCAAATCCTAAGTAAGAAAAACACATTAACGTTGCTCCTGCAATAAGAAGTGAGGAATCTATCCCTTGTTCAAAAAATGGCTGAATGGAGAATGCTTGTGCTACACCGCCATCACTTAATAAATATTTAATAGCGACTCCGATAAACAATAAAATAATCGTTCCTTGAAGAATAACTAAGAAAGTATTAAAGTTTGCCGTTGAATTTATACTCATTAAGTTAAAAAAGGTCACAACCATAACAAATCCTGCAACCCATATCCACTCAGATACAGCTGGAAATATAGAAGATAAATAGATTTGAAAAATAAGGGCATTGACCATCGGTAAAAATAAATAGTCCATTAGCGCTGCCCATCCAACTAAAAATCCTAAATGTGAATTAATTGACTTTTGAGTGTACGTATAAGCAGATCCAGCCGTTGGATAAACTTGAACCATTTGTTTATAACTAAGTGCCGTTAACAACATCGCAACCAAGGCGAGGATATATGCTGTAGGAACATGACCTGCTGTAGCTTCGGAAGCAATCCCAAAGGTATCGAAAACAACCATTGGTGTCATATACCCAATACCCATTAACACAATATGCGATAGCTTAAGTGACCTTCTTAATACAATTCTTTCAGCCGGCATGTATCTTCCCCCAATCAAAATAAATGTTTATTGAATATTTAGATAATTATAAACATGTAATCATCACTACTAATTAAAAAACTTAGTTACCTCCTTCCTCTTTACTCACTAATGACTGAACGTCATTCATAAAAATACAAATTGAGAAACCTTTTTTTGTTAATATACTCATACTTTTCTATTCTTTCCACTTCTTCGTTAGACTTTCTTACAAACTTCAAACAAACATTAATTGTAATCGCTTTCAATTGAGACTATCTTATTTCATGATGAATGAGATTGCAAGGTATTTTTAAACAAGAATATATTCTATAGAGCAAATAAAAAACGACAAAAATAGTGTTTTTTGTCGTTTTTTATAGAATCATTTCCTCATTTTATTGATAATGACCTCTCTAGGAATCGGAAAAGCTCTTCCTTCGAGTCTTGGAGTTCCATGTCTTGATCTTTAGCTATGTAAAAACGCTCTGCTGCATTTTCAACGAGGTTAATAATCATTTTTGACGTCCACTCTACATGAAAACTACTAATAATTTCTTCATGGGCAATTGCATGCTGCAGAATATCCTCAAACCATTGATAATAAGGCTGATAAATCGTTTCCCACGTTTCTAATGAATATTCTAAAGCAAGACCCGAATAGCAAAGTACAAGAACATCCTTGTACTCATTCGTAATTCTGTACGTTTCGTCAATAAACACCTTTATTTTCTCCCAAAAGGTCGATGTGTCTACTACTCTCTTTTTTATATTGCTGAGTGAATACATGAGTAAGTTTTCAGCAATGGCTGGAATAAGAGCATTTTTGGATCGAAAATAGAGATAAAAAGTACCCTGTGCAACTCCAGCTTTTTTTACAATATCGGAAATTGATGTTTTTTCTAGGCCTTTTTCAGAAATAACTTCAATGGCAGCTTGTAAAATTTTATCATATTTTTCATTGGAGTGACTCATCATTACCACCTCAAAATGAATGAACTCCATTCATTTTACTATATTTTACTAGGAACGAGCAAATAAGGATATCTCCCTTCATTTATAAATCGGATAACCAACGAATTTGAAATCTTTCCCCACTTGTGTTACTGAAGCATCGGAAAGTTCCACTGCATCCTTCATTTTATCTACTCCAGTCCCTTCAAGGAACGATGGAGACAAACTCCCACCGATTAATTTCGGAGCCATATAGAGAACAACTTTGTCTATCAAATGATTTTCAAAGAACGACGCATTAATTCCTCCCCCACCTTCAATTAGTAGAGAAGATACAAGCTTTTCACCTAAGATACTTACCACTTCGTTAGGGTCTACTTGTTTTTTTCCTGATGTGTGAAATAGGGTGATTCCCATGCTTTCTAATGTGTGTTTCTTTTCTCTATCATAGGTGTCACTAGTGAAAATCCATGTTTCTGCCTTCTTATCGGTTACAACCTTTGATTCAAGGGGAAGTTTTAAGGTGGAATCCATTATTACTCGAATAGGATTACGTCCATTAGGGATACGAGCAGTTAATTCCGGATCATCCTTAACCACTGTATTTACTCCGACCAATATAGCTAGATTTTGATTTCTAAGGTGGTGAACGTCCTCTCTAGCCTCTGCAGAAGTAATCCATTTGCTATCGGAGGTGTGTGTGGCTATTTTTCCATCTAGCGTAATACCGGATTTTAATGTGACAAACGGCTTTTTCTGAACAATAAATTTATTAAAGACTTCGTTCATTCGTTGAGATTTTTCCATTCCTACCCCAACAACTACTTCAATACCCGCATCCTTAAGGATTTTGACACCGTTACCTGAAACAACAGGATTTGGGTCGAGGGTAGCAATGACCACCTTCCTAATACCTGCTTCTACAATCGCGACTGCACAAGGACCAGTTCTCCCGTAATGAGAGCAAGGTTCAAGGGTAACATAGATGGTTCCCCCTCTCGCTTGATCACCGGCCATCCGTATGGCGTGAATTTCGGCATGTGGTTCGCCCACTTTTAAATGCGCCCCAATTCCTACTACCCGATTATTATTGACGATTACGGATCCGACTAATGGATTTGGATCTGTCTGTCCTTTCATGGCAATGGCATTATTCAATGCCAAGTCCATATAAAATTCATCGTTAGTCATTTGGACAAGTCCCTTCTTCTTCTAAATGGCCAGAACGTTTGATTTTTGTTTGAAGGTAATTTTCATTGTATTCGGATATATCTCCCCACAATGGTTTTCTATCTGAGACTGTTAACCCTGCATTTTTTAATGCTTCAAGCTTTTTCGGATTATTTGTCATAAGTGTAACTGGTTTTGAGCGAAGTGCCTTTAGTACTTGAATCGCATCTGAATAATTTCTTGAATCATCTACAAAACCGAGACTTTCGTTTGCATCGACTGTATCGTACCCATTTTCCTGGAGAATATAGGCCATTGCTTTACTAAATAAACCAATTCCTCTCCCTTCATGGTTAGCTAAGTAAAATAATGCACCCGTTCCATGGTCAACGATCATTTTCATCGATTGTTTTAATTGGTATCCACAATCACATCTCTTGCTTCCAAAAATATCACCCGTGTGACAAATAGAATGCATTCGAATAATGGCATCTTCCCCATAAGAAAAATCTCCATATGCTAGAACGCTCGATTGTTGTAGTTCTGCTAAATTAACAGAAGATAATTTATTGATAATTCTTTCGAAGTCTTCGGTTACTTCATCACAATTTAACCAACAATACCATTGAAAAACAACTGTTTCACCATAAAGGTTTACAGGTAGTTTGATTGGACCAACTAAATAAATGGCTCCTTTGTCCGTTTTAATTAATTGAATTTTGTCTTCTAAAACAGAAAGAACTTTTGAATCAAATTTTGTCTGCGTCAACTAAGTAACCCCTTTTCATCATTATTGTCACTTCTATTTACTTGTTTCTCTCCTAACGATAGGAGCTATCTTTGTAGCTAAGATCTCGATCCCTTCGGCTACTTTTTCGAACGGTAACCCACCAATATCAATTTGCGCCATAAAGCGCTGATGGCCAAAAAGCTCATACTGACGGAGAATTTTCTCGACGATTTGTTGCGGACTCCCCACAAAAAGAGCTGTATCGGGATCCGTCAATTGGTCAAATTCGTCTCTTGATAATTTTCCAGTTTTGCCTAATTGCTGATTGACATATGACTTGTATACAGAATAATAAGGGTAAAATTCATCTCTTGCTTTTTGGGTGGTACTGGCAAAATACCCATGGCCTGTAACCCCTACTCTTAGTTTATCTGATGAGTGACCTGCCTTACTACCAGCTTGTCGGTATAAATCAACTAATGGCTTAAACTTCATCGAATCTCCACTTAAAATCGCTATAGCCATCCCAACACCAAGCATCCCCGCACGTTCAGCACTTTCTGGTGAACCGCCAACACCAACCCAAATTGGTAGCTTATCTTGAAAAGGTCTTGGAGCAATTTCCGCGTTTGATAATGATGATCGAAATTGACCATTCCAAGTGATCTTCTCTTGTTGATTTAATTGTAAAAATAGATCGATATTTTCTAAAAATAGTTCGTAATATTCATTAATATCAAAACCGAAGAGAGGGAAAGATTCTAAAAAAGCACCTCGTCCAGCAATGATTTCTGCGCGTCCATCAGAAAGTAAATCCAATGTTGCAAAATCCTCAAACAAACGAACAGGGTCCACGGTACTTAGAACAGTTGTTGCACTCGTTAGTTTGATTTTTTTAGTTAGTTGAGCAATTGCTGACAGTACCACTGGGGTAGAAGATATTGCATAATCTAAACGGTGATGCTCTCCAACCCCAAAAACATCAAGCCCCGCTTCATCAGCAAGCTTTGCTGCTTTGAGTATTTCCTTAAGTCTTTGCCCTGGACTAATCACTTTTCCTCTATGAGGATCCGGTACAATATCACCAAGCGTATATAGACCAATTTCTATTCCTGAATTTTTCACATGCATTACCTAATTCTCCTCATTAATTACCACTTAGTTACTTTATGTAAGCAACTATAATATCACAACAAGCTAGTGTCAAGTAAGAAATAACCGCTATATTAAATGAAATGATTATCCTTAAAAATATTATTCCAAAAATAGAGTTTTTGTCTCCTAAAACAGAAACTATGGTCATAAAAGTTCAACTAAAAAAAGCTATTCGAAAAATCGAATAGCTCTCTTACTATAAATTAGTATACATCACGTTGGTATCGGCCTTGCTTTTTCAAATCATTTAAATAGCTTTCAGCATCTTCACGTGAGATCGAACCTTCTGTTTCAATAATAGTGATCAGTGCTTCATGCACATCTTTTGCCATATAGGTCTTATCTCCACAAACGTAGAAATATCCACCTTTTTCTAGCCACTCATAAATTTCCTTACTATTTTCAAGCATTTTGTGTTGTACATACACCTTTTGCTCTGTATCACGAGAGAACGCAGTCTCTAATTTTGTTAAAGAACCTTCCTTTACATAGCCCTCTAACTCTTCTTTGTATAAGAAATCTGTTGCCGCGTGCTGGTCTCCAAAGAATAACCAAGATCTACCTTCTGCTTTAGCCACTGCACGTTCTTGAATGAATGAACGGAACGGAGCAATTCCTGTTCCTGGTCCAACCATAATAATATCTACTTCGCCAGATTCAGGTAGATTAAAGTGCTTGTTTTGTTGAATAAATACAGGAATTGTATCGCCTTCTTCAAGACGTTCTGCACATTGTACTGAACATACTCCCTTACGATCACGACCATGAGCTGTATATCGTACAGCACCAATTGTTAAATGTACTTGCCCAGGATTAGCGACAAAACTGCTTGCGATAGAATAAAGACGTGGTGGTAATTTTCTTAATAAAGTTACAATTTCTTGAGCTGTCCCGTTCCACGGTCCAAAGTCGTGTAACAAATCAAGTAAGTCACGCCCATCCACATATTCCTTGAGTTCAGCAATATTTTCAGCTGCTACTAGCCTTTTTAGCTGTTCGTTCTCAGTTAGTACCGCAGCTTGTTGTAAAATCTTCTTTGTTAATAACGTAATTTCAAAGTGAGTGGATAAAGCTTCTTCCAGTGGTAGTGTTGTACCCGCTTTATCAATGATTACAGGCGTTTCTGCATCCCACTTCATTTCTTCAAGAATAGAAGCAACTAAATCAGGATCATTTTGTGGAAAAATCCCAAGGCAATCTCCCGGTACGTATGAAAGACCAGAAGTTTCTAACGACAACTCTATATGTCTTGTTTCTTTATTAGAATCAGGGCCATTTAAATTAATATTTTTAAGGACCTTTGCTTGAAAGGGATTTGTTCTAGAATAAGCCATAGTCTCTTCCTTTTTTTGTTCTGAAATATTTTCTGCAGTTCGTTGCATGTTCGCCACCTCACAAATTTGTATAACAATACTATTATAACATTTTTTAATTTTTCAGAAACTTATTTTTTATTGATTCATAATTCCATATGTATTGTAATATTTACTCTATACAGATTACAAGTATGAAAGTACTAAAAAGAACCTCTCTATATGAAAGGCTCTCTTAGTTTTTACTTCAAATAAGCTCTTTTAATTTTCGTGTCAGTTCATTAAATCTACGATCAAGTTCTTTATATGCTAGATCTTTAGGGGTCATAAAGCTTAGTTTACCTAGAACTTCTTGTCTCTCGGTTTCAAGCTTTAGCCGCAATTCGTCTAGATTACTTGGTTTTTGTGATACGTCACTAAGTTGCTTTTGGATCGTCATGTTATTAATAACCAGTTTTGTATTCGTCGTCTTATCCAAAAAATATCGGTCATGAGAAACAATTATTAACGTACCATTATACTCTGCTAAAGTCCTTTCCAGCTGCTCTCGGGAAGGTAAGTCGAGATGATTGGTTGGTTCATCCAATATGAGCACATCTTTTTCTTCTAAGATATATCCCATCAGTTTACACTTTACCCGTTCTCCCATACTCATATTTTGAAGAGGTTCTTTCCATTGAGAAGCTGTAAAACCTAAATGCTTCATGAGATTTTGAACTTTTCCTCTTGCATCAAAGGTTTCTTTGTAAAAAAGATCCTCTGGTGTTTTTTCTAATGGTAAATCAAACACTTCTTGCGTCAAATAACCAATTGTTGCTGTTGGTGAAATCCATACATCTCCTTCTGACGGTTCTTGACCAAGTATGATTTTTAACAATGTTGTTTTACCACTTCCATTCGGACCAATTATGGAGATCTTCTCCCCGTGGAGAAGTGTAAAATTGCCGTTGTTAAATAGCACTCGATCTTCAAAATTCTTTGACAAGTCCTTCACTTCTAAAAACCGTTTCCCAACCTTGTTATTATTTTCAATTGTAAAACGAACATCATACTCTGGTTCCACCCGCTCGAATTTCGCTTTTTCTAACTCTTTTTCAAGACGCTTTCGTTTGGACTTTACTTGGGAATCCATGCGTTTTGCTTTTACACGATAAAATTCTTTAAATCCTTCCTTTTTCGTGGACTGTGAATGTGCTTTCTGTGACCAAGAAGTGAGCTCATTCATTTGAGCTTCAATGCGTTCGACCATTTTTTGTTGTTTCTCATATTCTCGCTGCTGCGATAGTCTTTTCTGTTCACGAGCTAACATATAACTAGAATAATTACCTTTCTGTTCAAAAACTTTAGTCCCTTCAATAGACCAAATTTTTGTAGCTATTTTATCTAAAAAATACCGATCATGTGAAACAAGAATAATCGAACCTTTATAATTTCTTATTTGCTCAATCAAAAGTTGTGTGCCTTGTTCATCTAAATGATTGGTTGGTTCATCCAATAACAAGAGGTCAGATTCTTTTGAAAAGCCATGTGCTAATCGAAGCTTTAGCCTTTCTCCTCCACTTAGATTGGAAAAATCAGTGTGTGTTGGCACCATCCATTTTTTATTAAAAACGTGTGACTCTTCCTCCCCAGAAAAGACTTCCGTTTCTTGTTCGACTAAAGTCATTTTTACATTTCTTTCTACCCACTGAATACTTCCTTTAGTGGGAGTTAAATGATTGTATATAACATGTAGTAAGGTTGATTTCCCAGCTCCATTTTTTCCAATAATCCCTATGATATCTCCTTCATGAACATGAACATTTACATCTTTAAAAAGGGTCACGTCATTTATTTCATAGCTAACATCTTTACATTTAAAAAGTTCTCTCATGATTTCATCCCCTCGGTTTACAGGGAGAATAAAAAAATCCTCCCAGTTGAATTGGAAGGATTAGTCGTTTCATACCATAATCAAATAAAGCTTTTCCGTAAAAAGCTAAGAACCGTATAGATAATGGGCAGACTAATCCTATTTTTGTGATTTGAAATATGAAATTTCAATCGTTTTAAAATAAGATTAGTTCTTCATCGTTCACCCATCATCCCTTTCTATTTGGTAGCATTAGTATAACACAGCTTCCTCTATATGGTAAATAATTGTTCTGGACTTACTCCGTATAATGACGGTTTCCTTCTCCATCCATTTCCCAGTGAGAGAACCAGTTTTCCCATAGTTCCCACACTTCTGACACAATGAAGTTATGGGCTCTATCTTTTGTCTGAGTATATTTGTACATCGGTGTTTCATTGTTATCGTACCAAGTATAAGTGGTATATCTATCCTTTGTGGTAACAATAGAATCACTCAGCTCACCAAGTTCGTTTCTATCCAGCCAGTATTGCACAGTAGTATTTGTTTGTCCTGGAATCTTGTGGTCCCAACTCCAAATATCATATTCACCAAAGAGCAGATAAAACGGTACTTTATCATTTTTCCCTTCAATAGGTCTTAAAAGCGGACCCGAAGTTGAACCAAAAGCAGCAAAGTATTCGGGCATGACGGCACTCGCATAGTTCGTGAACATAGAGCCAAGAGATTGACCAGTTAAATACCTCTTCCCAGGATCAATGTTGTAATCTTTGTCAATTTGCTTAACTACTTCCTCAAGGAAGACAAAATCATCTTGTTTATTGGATGCGTAGTTAACGTTCCATGTTACTTCAGTCGATGAATTGTATTGTTCACTAGGCATAACAAGCATAAATCCGTGTTTGTCTGCTACTTCCCACCAATGGCTGGCGTCAAAGAATACTCGTGCAGTTTGAGTGTTTCCTGCAAGTACGAACACTACCGGAATGTTCTCCTCAGGTGCAGAATCCGGGACATAAACTAAATACTCGCGAGTATATCCATCCAAACTCATTTCCTTGATTTCAACACCCATTTTTTCGTAATCAGGTCTTACACCTAGTACATTGCCGTTAACGGTTGTGTTGTCATAGCGCGTATAATAAGAAAGGAAATCATAAACTTTCTTGGTGAAACCCGTCTTATATACTCCGTTTCCGCCTTGATCCAGAACTGCCACTTTGGAACGTACATCGCTGTAAGAAGTGACAATACTATTAGAATCTTCTTTTTGTATATAGACGGTACTTCCCATCAATCCCTCTGTTGATCCTTTCTCTCCCGATGCAACTGTGTCATTAGCACCCTTCCAATATTCGACTAAGTTTTCTACAGAACTTGGGTGATCATTTACAAACCAAGTAGGAACAGGAACCTCAGAGTAAGAAATCTCTTTATTTTCAGCAAAAGTCTTTTCTCCTGTTTCCCGAATAAATTCTGAATCAAGATCTTCTGTTTCTACAAAAACGGAGCTAATGACAAAGAGCGGATTTTGCATCGCCCAAGCTTGAAGTGCTGTTCCTCCGTCTCCATATCCGGCTAAATAAAAGACACCAAAAGTATTGTAATACTTAGTATCTTTTAACACCTTTACTGCTTCATTAATATAGGCAAGTTCTTCTTCCGCACTTCCCCAACCATTCACACCAGGCTCTAGTATGAACAATCCTTCTGATTTCTTATCCGCAATATCCAGCCATCCGCTTTTGTGAAGGAACTCTTCTGTTGTCATATCATCTGGAGCAGCTATGACCGTAAAGTAATCTCGGACAGTCGTTTCTGGCGCTACATAGATTTTTACCGTACGCGTCTCATCACCGACAGTAACATTCCGAGTAAAATACCCGTTTAATGGCAACTTGTTACCTAATGTAATATCAATAGCTGGTTTTTCCATTCCATCTAAGGAGGTTGCTTCTAGTTTAAAAGTATTCTTACTATCTATTGATGCAGCTGAAACTGGCATGACAATGCTTAGTATCAATAATGAAATCACCATTAAGAACATGATTTTTTTACCATTCATTATATTTCACTCCTAACATATGAGTCTCGTAGGAACCAGTACCATTCTAGTACTATATGGTTCCTACGAAGACATTTAATATTTTTCTACCGTGAAGGTATAGGTACTTGTTGTTACTTTGTCAGGTGCTACTATTTCAATTTTAATAACGGAGCCATTCGAAACCGCCACCTTATTGGCTGAACGATAATCAACTTTTTTGCCGTTAACTCTAATTGACTTTACTTTAGTTGACATGGTTGTAGGAATTACGGTTATTTCATCATTATTCTCAGGCACTTTAACTGTATAGTCATAAGACCAAGGATCAAATTTATTTGGTAATGAATTGCTAACAGTAATAGTTTCACCAGCCCATGAGAATGGTTGAGAATCCGGAGCGAACTGTACTGTTTTACCAACCAGTTCTCCACCTTCAAACTCAATATTTGAAAGGACAGAATACTTCAAATAACCAGAATCTCCGTTATAGTTGATTGGATCCGAGGTTAAATATTCTGTATCGTCACCCATAATCCCCGCAAGCTTCAACGAAATCCAATTTGTTCCATCTTTCCACATATCCCCTATAGTTGTTGTACGACTATTTGGCGCATCATTATTTCCACGTAAGGTCGGAGATGTACCCGCTTCCCCCTTATCAACTACTTGTTGTAAAGCAGCCTCAAACAATCTTAAATTGTTGTCACCAAGTGGTGTCTCATCGTGACCAGTAAATAATGTGGTAACCTTTCCACCATCTTTCTGGTAATTAGAATATGTTTGTTGAGCAAGTGAAAGTAGAAGATCAACTCTTACACCTGACACGTTTACATTATCTGCTGAACCGGCTCGGGTACAACCATAGATATCAGACGCAAACAACAGACCATTCTTTTTGTCTTGCAGCATGATTAGACTATTGCTATGACCCGGTAAGGCATATACATCTAAGATACTTCCACCAATATCGATTACATCACCCTCGTCAATGTTCTTAATTTTTGCTTGGTCCTCTGGATTAGTAACCAATTGTCTAGATATATCTGCCCAGCCACGCTCATTAATATAAACCTCATGATCTTTTAAGAAGTTAGGGATTTGCATAATATGGTCGACATGAGTATGGGAAACGATCATGGAGTAAGGCTTTGTGGCTATGTTTTTATCAATATACTCTTTCAGGTTTTTCACATTAAACTGGGTTTGTAGTGCATCGAACATGATTCCACTCTCTTGTCCTTCAATATAGTAAGCCATAGCACGGACAGACTCAGAATCATTATATAGTTGATATACAGCAGGACTTGTGGCTGTTCCCTCCTGGATAATAACATGTTGGAAATCATCGATGGCAGGTCGATAAAGTTTCCAGGTGAAAGTCTGGACTGGACTTGTGATCATTCCGTCCTTAACCGCAATGGCCTTGTATACGACCGTTCGTTCAGGTAACTGACTATTACTCAACATTTCATTTATATGACCTTTAGATTCCACTGAATAAATTTGACTAGATGTGGTTGGAGTTGAACCGTCTGTAGTGTAGTAGATAGTAGCGCCAGGTGTAGGAGTATAGAGTTTAATGTATCGTCTTGGAGCAACAGCGTTTTGTTTAGGTAGCGCTTGGACAGGTGTTACCATTGTACTGATTATTTTGTTAAAAATCTGATTTACCTCAGATCTCTTAATAGGCTCATTTGGCTTAAATAGCTTTGCTGTCTTTCCAGTCATATATCCTAAATCTACTAAGGCATTTACGCTTCCTCTAGCCTCTGAACTTATCATTTCATAGTCTGTAAAAGGTGCAGGCTGATCTGACTCTGCGATCTTAAATGCATCTACAAGTATCACAGCTGCATCTTCACGTGAGATTTCGCTTTCAGGATTGAAATTGCCCGAAGCATCTGCGCTTATAATTCCTTCCTCATAAGCAGCCTCTATCTGTTTCCCAAATGGATCTGTCGTTTTTACGTCATTGAACTGTTTAAGTGGCGCTTTCCAAATATCATTGTAATCACTAGGGTGTGGCCACGCGAAATAGTTAGAAATCTTTCCGATAAACTCTGCTTTTGTAATGTTGTCTCCAATCTCAACAGATGCAAAGGGAGAGCTTGGTACTAACATGACGACCATAATCAAGGCTAAGAAAATCTTAAATTGTTTCCTAAGTTTAGACATCATCTTCCTCCTCATGTTTACCTTTTAAGTACCTTACTGAATCGCTCCTATTACTTCCTAACACCACCCTTGTAACGTTAGCAATGGTGTAAATAGGATAGTTAAGTATGGGAAGCTTTGCAGTTTCCTTTTTTTGTATGCGCTTTCAAAATTATCTACATTTAACATCACCTCCTATCAATTAATGGCAGAGGTATAATAGATGAAAATAAAGAGGCCACTCAAAAGTCACAATTTATTGTTTCTACGAGTCTGCCTCTTTATCTATCTAACTATTTTATTTTTCTAGCTCTGGATCAAAAAATTCACCAAATAACTCCGCATCGGAAGGTTTATCTTCAGGAATTGGTTTCGACACCCATGTATAGTTCATATAATGCTTAAGGTTCACGTTCTCTGAGATGATATTTCCTCCCCATGTTCCACAACCAAGACTTGATGTCATTGGCATACCATTCGTAAACGAACCAGCGTTTGCTTTTGACTGAGGTTGGCGAACCATAATCCGGCTTACCGGTGCCGCTAACCCAAGGCGATGAATATGATCGTCGTTAAACGAGTAAATACCACATGAATGCCCTTTTCCTCCCACTTCATAAATGGCTCTCATCATATCAAGTGCATGTTCAAACTCACCTTCATATTTATACACCGCTAACAATGTGGTTAACTTTTCCCCTGAAAAAGGGTATTCTTTTCCGATTTGATCGCCTTTTACAATGATAAATTTTCGATCTTCAGGAATCGAAAAGCCTGCTTCTATAGCTAATTGTTGCGGAGCAACAGCGACCGTGTTAGGAAGACGATGCCCCTCTGCATCCCACATAACAGAACGAAGGCTAGCTTTTTCGTCATCATTTGCTAAATAGCCACCCACCTTCACCAATTCTTCTAGCATCGCCTCATATACTTTGTCACTAATAATTAAATTTCCATCTGCTGAACAACCGGAACCAAAGTCTGATGTTTTACTAAGCATGGTGTTTAGTGCTGCTTCCTTTACATCAGCTGTATCATCAATGATCATCGTTGAGTTACCGGCTCCTACACCGTAAGCTGGTGTTCCTGAACTATACGCACTTTTGACCATATCTTTCCCACCCGTTGCAAGGACTAGATCTGCCCTTGACATGAGTGCTTTTGTCATTGGTATATTAACTAATGTTAAGCACTGTAGAAGATCAGCTGGGGCTCCTTCCCTCTCAAGCGCTTCCCTCATGAGCCTAACGGTTTCAAAGGTTGTTTTTTTCGAACGAGGATGCGGTGAAAAAATAACGGCATCTCGTGCCTTAATTGCATAAATAGCCGTACCTGCTGGGGTTAAATCAGGATTCGTTGTTGGCACAATCGAACCGATAATACCTACTGGCTTCGCATATTTAACAATTCCTTTTTCAGGTATTTCCTCAATAGCACCAACGCTTTTTTGGCGGAGGGCATCTCGTAAAATCCCTCGAATTTTCATTCGTTTTCCCATTCGACTCACACGGTCACCAAGCTTACTTTCCTCAATTCCCATATCAACTAGTTCAGTAAAAGTTTTTTTATTCGATACTGCCCATGCCACTGCTTGGCATAAGCGATCCAGCTTTTCCTGACTATATGACTCAATCATCTCCATTGCCTTTTTGGCTTTCTCAAACGCGAGATCTAATTCCTTTTGTTGTTCTTCCGTGAGTTCGGTTTGTTTTTTTACTGCATTGGTAGACAATAACATTACCTCCTACAAATTTGATAGCTTAGTAGATCGATCTTATTTCAGCTTAGCAAAATCATTGAATCCCTTGATTGATTAGACTGATACGTGGTGTACACTTTTCCCAGGAGAATAGATGTCCATAATGTTCCAATGGCCATCGGTAGGTACTGGGTTATTCAGCATAGCTACGTCAATTACGACTGGCTTATTCGCTTTAATGGCTCTTTCTAACGCTGGTTTGAATTCTCCTGCAGACTGAACCTTGATCCCTTCCACCCCGTAAGCTCTAGCAATTGCTGCATAATCTGGAGAGTAAGGTTCTCCATCTTTTTGGAAGACAGTCCCTAAAGTCGTACCAAAATGAGCTTTTTGCAGACCTGCGATCGTGCCAAATGCAAAATTATTCATAATGACCCAAACAACCGGGATATTTTCCTCTGCTGCTGTTGCTAATACTGCTGGATTTTGACCAAAACCACCGTCACCCACTAATGAAACAACGATTCGATTTGGTGCCGCAATCTTTGCACCAAGTGCAGCTGGTGCTCCAAATCCCATTGTAGCGTATCCTCCAGGAGTAAGAATGGACCCAGCCTCATAAATAGGGAACTGCTGACCTACTCCATTTTTATTCCACCCAACATCCGTTGTAATAAGAGCATCTTTAGGGAGGACTTGACGTACTTCGTCAACAATTCGTTGTGGCATCATTGGGAATGATTCATCTTCAATAAACTTTCGATTGCTTTCCTTAAACTCTTTGCGATATCTCTCAATCTCTTGTTTTAATGTATCAAGAGAGTCACGTTGTACCCCGTATGGGAACATTTCTTCCGCTACTCGATTTAAAACGGTTAATGCTTGTTTTAAATCTGCGACTACACCAATTTCAACTGGGTAGTTCCTTCCAATTTCGCTCGGATCAATATCTATTTGTATCAATTTCGTTGGAGGGAAGTTGAACGTGTATTCCGGTTCCCATGAACTACTATCTGCCTCGGCAAAGCGAGTTCCTAATCCAAAGACGTAATCTGCGGACTTGCATTTGTCATTTATAAATTTAGTTCCCCAAAATCCAGTCATCCCTAGTGTCAACGGATGATCATCAGAAACTGCACCTTTCCCCATTAAGGAATGGGCTACAGACATGTTCAATCGATCTACTAGTTTTCTAAGCTGATCTGCTGCGTCAGCTAATAAGATCCCTCCACCTACATAAAAGATCGGACTTTTTGCTTCAGCTAGCGTTTGGATGATTTTCTTTGCTGTTTCGTTGTCAATTGATGGCTTATGAAGATTCTTTGCATTCAGCTTTTGCTTTTCAAAGTAAGAGGTTTCTAATTCTTTTGAAAAAATGTCCATTGGCACGGATATTAATACAGGGCCAGGATTTCCGCTTTCAGCTAATTGAAAGGCTTTTTCTAAAATCTCAGGAAAGAGATGTGCACTATCGACCCTCCAAGCTCTCTTGACAAAAGGACGATAGATTTCATATTGAGTTGCATCTCCATGTAAATTTACTTCTTGGTGTGGATGCTTTCCGTAGTAATGAGTTGGTACATCGCCTGCAATTACGACCAGCGGTATCGAATCCAAAGCTGCATTCGCCACTCCTGTTGCCGCGTTCGTGAGTCCAGGCCCTAAGTGGCTTAAAAGAACGGCTGCTTTTTTCTTTACCCTCGCATATCCATCAGCCATATGCGCGGCAATTTGCTCATGTCTAACATTCACAAACTTAATTTTGCTATTTTCTAAAGCAGAAAGTACGGCAATATTTGTGTGACCACAAAGTCCAAAAATATGTTCAATGCCTCTTTCTTCAAGATAATTTACTAATTGATATGATATTAACTGTTTCATATATGGCCTCCTTTGAAATCTAATAATATTTTGCCGCACTGACCTGAGATGGCGTAAATATATGCCTTTTTAAACTCTTTTAGAGGGAAAATATTAGAAATAATTGGCTTTACATCAAAATCATCATTAAGAAGATAGTCTACACACTTAGAAAAATCTTCAGGAAAATTATAAATAATTGATCCATGAATCGTAATTTCATTTCTTACAATTTGTACAATTGGCAGGGTTGCTTCTGGAGTTAGACCTATTAAAATGACGGAACCGCCTTGTTTAACCACTCGTACCGCTTGTTCCACAGCCTGTTTTACCCCAGCCGCCTCAATTACAACATCAAACTTTTCGTCCTTCACTTCATGAGCTAAAACGGTATTAACCCCAAACGCAGATTTTACTTTTTCAAGCTTTGATTGGTAAATATCTATCGCAGTAACCTTCGCACCTAGAAAGTTGGCTAATGCAATTGAAAGCATTCCCTCCGTTCCACAACCAATGACCCCTACAGTTGTACCTTTTGTAATAAAAGCTTTTTCAAAAGCATGGGTGATAACGGCGAATGGTTCAATTAAAACTGCTTTTTCATCTTGTAATTCCTCAGGAATGGGAAGGACATACTTTGATGAAATGGTAATCTCTTCTGAAAATATCCCATCCACATTGACTCCAAGAGATTCCTTAAAAGAACAAATATTTCGATAGCCTCTTTGACAATTCTCACATTCGCCACAAAAAGTATTAGGTGTAACAACAACCTTTGTTCCAGTAGTAAGATCGACCTTTTCACCGACCTCAATAACCCTTCCGACTAACTCATGACCTGGTCGAACCGGATACTTTGCGTGCCCAATCTTTCCCTTATAAACACCAATATCAGAACCACAGATACCGCCATAAATGAGTTTAATTCTTACTTCGTTTTCTTTAAGAGGGGATTCAACTGGAAATTCTTTTAGTTCTAGTTCCCCGGGGTTTTTCAAATGTAATCCCCACATAAAATACCACCACCACAAATATAGTTAGATCGATCTAAAATAAAGAAAGCGTTAACATAATAGTACCTGTTGTTACAAAGAATAGCAATTAAATATTACTTATATAACTGAAAATATAAATTAATCAGAAAATTATAGACCAATTTTTTTACGTAACGATTTCTCTTCGGTTGCATGAATAGAAAGAAACTCTTTTGCAGTTTCCAAACAGCGTCGCGCGTACTCTTCATAACCAAGCTCTTTTACTCGTTTAATATTTGGCATTTCAATCGAGCATGGTGTATTCACTGGTATACTGTTGACGATACCAGCAATATCGATTCCCCCTTCGCCAACATAGAGACGTTCCTCTCTAAGGATCCGTTTCATTTCATCAACTGATGTTGGTGCTTGAGAAGGAGCATCGCATAGGTGGAAGTAACGAAAGTAAGAACTAGGAATTTTTTGGAGGTCCACTAGTTGATCTCCTGAACGGTGAAAATGGTGCGTATCGATCATAATTCCAGCGTTAGATCGATTAGCAGAATGAAGAATATCTAGCGTATCTGCAAGAGTCCTGACGCTTGCTATGGGTACAAATTCAAGTTCAACTGTAAGATCAAATTGTTTAGCAAGATCACAGACTTCTCCAAATTTCTCAATCGCATAATTCCGGTTATTTGTCCAAATACTGCTTAGAACATGGCGTCCACCTAACTCTGCAGCAACTTCAAAAGCTGGCAAGTAGTTTAATGGATCCATTCCATCAAAAATTCTAGCTAACTCAATATCCAGTAACCTCAAACCTGTGTCTGCAAGTGCTGCCTTTGTATCTCTCATCATCTGTTTATTGTTTGCAAGGTCATAATTAGGCTCTCCCGGTAACCCCATATAAATCGGACGAAGACTCACAAAATCATACCCCACTCTTGAAGCAATATGAATGATTTCAGCTGGAGTACAATTCAGTGCAGTAAGGTGCGCAATTGAAAATGGTCTTGTCATCATTTCCCTCCCCAACATACCAGACTAATCTCGTTACCCATTTATTTTTCTATTTTCCGTTGACTGGTTACCTTTGTGTGTAAAAGAGAAGATGGACCAGCTTTCAACATATAACTTTCACTGTCGCATCCTAGCTTCTGTTTTACAGCCTTTGCTGCGTGGATAACCTTTTTAAGATCAATTCCCGTCTCAACCCCCATTTCATGAAAAGCATAAACTAGATCTTCGGTCGCGACATTTCCTGTTGCTCCAGGTAAATATGGGCATCCTCCAAGTCCGGCTATCGAACTATCAAAATGAACAATTCCCTGCTGCAAGGCACTAACCGCATTTGCAATAGCAAGACCTCTTGTATTATGAAGATGCAAAGTAAATAAAATATCGGGAAAAGTATTACGTAAATGGCCAAGCATTTCATATACTTGCTTTGGATTTGCAGCACCAGTGGAATCCGCCAATGAAATTTCTTTGACGCCCATGGATTCGTATCTATATACAATCTGATTTATTCTTTCCTGAGGAACTTTCCCCTCAAACGGGCATCCAAAGGCTACGGATATAGACCCTCCAACCTCTATCCCCTTCATCTGTGCTAATTCAATGATCGGATAAAAACCATTCTGAGCTTCTTCCGTTCCACAATTGGCATTAGAGATACTATGTGAGTCAGTGGCAGATAACATGAGTTTTATCTTTTTTATGCCTGCCTCAATGGCTCTTTCTGCTCCTTTTACGTTTGGTACTAATGCTCTAAATTTAATATTTTTTAAGTCATTACATGATCTGACAACCTCTGTAGCATCTTTTAATTGAGGTATTGCCTTTGGATGAACAAACGACGTAATTTCGATTGTAGTAACTCCTGTTTCTGCTAACGATCGAATGATTGATACTTTTTCTTCTGTAGGAATCCATTGATCATTTATAGCTTGGAATCCGTCACGAGGAGCAACTTCGCAAATATAAGCCCTTGAAGGTAGCGCGAATACTGTTAGATTGTTCATACGTTCACTCCTTTGCTTAATAGTTCTTACTGTACAAAAACTGAAAAAGAGTTATTATATCGATCTAATAAATTATTAAAAAAATATTTTAAGTTAGATCCCCACCTTTTAACCATGGTAACAGCAATAAAGAAAGCGTTACCATAATAATACATGATTTCCGATTGTTTGCAAACACATTTACTGAATTTTCTCAATAATTTAAAAAAGAATGGACGTTAATGAGGAGGTTTAGTATTATTTAGTAAGTAGTAGATCGTTCTAATAATAAAGGAGTTACCTAATCCTATGCGATTCTATGTATATGTACTTCTTATCATTTTGTATATTGCATCCAACTTCACATCTAGCCCTGTGCTCCCTTTTATTACTGGTATGGTAGCTATCATTGGATTAATCGTCGCTTTTTTTCATGCATCAGGAATTTATCGGTATTCTGGATTGGTATTTCTGTCTATAGGGGTTTGTTTATATTTCATCAACATCTTAAAAGATGATCTTCCCTGGTATCATCTATTTTTGCATTTTGAGTCAATGCTAGGAATGCTCTCCCTTTTTTTGGTTCTCCCCTTTATAAATACTCTTATTCGAGTGGGTAAATACGATAAAAATCTGAATTTATTACTTCAGCAAGGAATTAAGAACGTAAGTAAACTATACAGAAGGAGTTTTCTTGTTTGCCATCTTTTAGGACTATTTTTAAATATTGCTACCATTCCAATACTAAGAAACTCCTTAAAAAAAACTCTTCAGCAAATTCCAAAAAAAAGCCAAGAAAAATTTTATACACAAAACCTTTTACGTTCATATGCGCTTTGTCTTATATGGAATCCACTTGAAGTTATGGTTGTGACATCTCTAGACATTACTAATACCGATTATTTTAAATTTTTTCCAATAATTATTTTAATCGTCCTATTGTTTATTTTGGTCGATTGGCTTCTGTCTCATTTTAAACATTCACGGACGGTAATAGAAGTCGAATATAAAGACCAGATAAATCTAGTAAAAACGTATAAAAAAATTATTGAATTAATCCTATTGCTCCTGGTCCTTGTATTAGTTGTTACGGTAGTTCAACGGTTCCTTGATAAGGGCTTTCTTTTTTCTATGGTATTAGTGATCATTCCCATTTCCTTTCTATGGGCATCCTTCATTGGTATAGGGAAAAGGTATAGTAAAGTTGCCGTTCCACAATGGATAGAAAGAACAAAAGAACTTTCCAATTATTATTTTATGTTTTTAAGTGCTGGGTTCTTGGTAGGAATGATTTCTAAATCTAAGTTAATCTTTTTTTTACAAACAATATTTATAGAAACTTCAGATCATAGGTTATTGTTTTATTTAGTAATTGGTGGATATTTTCTTGTATTATCTCTTATTGGTTTTCATCCATTGGTGTCTCTTACCCTTATAGCAACTTTATTACATCCACTTTTACCGAGCATTTCATCGGTCTCATTGGCCGTTGTACTAATCACTTGTAGCCTAGCATCCGTCATGTATAGTCCTTTTAACTTATCCGTATCACTCTTAGCTGATCAGTTAAAACTAAATTCTTATCGAATGGGAAGATGGAATATTTTATTCGCCATTTCTTTTATGATTATATGTATACTTATCGCCTATCAACTTAGCTTTATCATTTAAAATAGGGAGCCTCTAGGCTCCCTTTCATGTTACAACAATCAATTATGAAGATTTTCTTACTACCAATTCAGGCTGCAAGATAATCCGTTGGTTTTCACGATCTTGATTGACAATTCTTTGATGAAGCAGAATTGCCGCCTGTGAGCCTATAAGTCTAGCATATGAAGAAACGGTTGTTAATGGAGGATTATATAATGGTGCCTCATTATTATTATCGAAACCAACAACAGCGAGATCTTGCCCTGGTTTTAATCCCGCATCATTTAATCCAAGCATGACACCATGTGCGACTAAGTCATTAAAACAGAAGGCAGCCGTAGGTGGATTCGCCTGGAATAACACTTTACGAATGGCTCCCATTCCGCCTTCTCTAGTAACAGGACTTTCTACAATAAGTGTCTCATCGATATCTAAACCCGCTTGTTTTAACGCACTACAATACCCATTCCGTCTTTCCTTCCAAGCAGTTGAATGGGAAGTTCCGCCAAGAAAAGCAATTCTTCTATGGCCTCTATGAATTAGGTGGTTTACAGCCATTTGAGCTCCCACTTCATAGTCAATTCCTACATAATCACAGGAAACGTTTTCAATTTCCCTCACCGCTAAAACAAGTGGGATGTCGATCGACTTTACCCGTTCAATACTATTTTTTGAGCTTTCTGAAACAGGACATAAAATGATCCCACCAACTCGATGTTCGAGCATTCTAGATATAAGCTGTTCCTGTTTCATATCTGAATCAAAAGTAGTACCTAGGAATACAGTATAACCTGCTTCTTCTAATGAATGATGAACACCTCTTAGTAGTTCTGCGTAGAATGGATTCGCGATGTCGGTAATAATTAATCCAACTGTCGAAGAAGACTGTGAACGCATATTGGCAGCAACTCTGTCATACACGTAGCCTAGCTCATGCATTGAATTCAATACCTTCTGTTTTGTCTTTTCTGCAATTTTAGAACTGCCACGAACAATTAATGATGCAGTCGCTCGGGAAACACCAGCATGATTTGCTACATCTTGCAGAGTTACTCTTTTTTTATGCGTCATCTTTAATCACCAGCTCACCAAAAATAATTTAGTTTCTATTCTGTAATTTAAATACTACAGCTAATCAATTAATATACTATTACTATGTAGTATATAAGTATTAGTGTCAACTTTGTTATTCCATAAACTCAACTAAAAATAAAGATACTTGTGGTATATAAGTTAAAATAAGCAGTGTTATAACCATTGCAACAAAGAAGGGCATAACCGCTTTTGCTAGTGCTTCTATTGAAATCCCCGAAACACCAGATCCCACAAATAAATTAACTCCCAGTGGAGGTGTGATAAATCCTATAGCTAAATTAACAACCATTATTAAACCAAAGTGAATAGGGTCTACTCCAATATTCATTGCTACAGGCAATAAGAGTGGAGTTAAAATAATAATAGCTGCAACCGTATCCATAAAACATCCTACTATTAAAAGTAAGATATTGATTAACAAAAGAATAATAATCGGGTTACTAGAAATAGAGAGTAATCCCTCGGTTATTTGACTCGGAATTTGTTCGACCGTAAGTATTCGACCGAATGCAGTTGCTGTTCCAACAATGAGCATAATCGTTGCTGTAGTAATACCACTATCGATCAGCATTCGAGGTAAATCCCTAATTTTAAGCTCGCGATATAAGAATACACCAGCGATAAATCCGTATACAACGGCAACTCCAGCTGCTTCAGTTGGAGTGAAAACCCCACCATAAATTCCACCTAGGATAATGATTGGGACTAAGAGTGCCCATTTTGCATCCCAAGTAGCTTTCAAGAATTCTCTAAAAGTACTTTTTCCAATACCTTTGTACCCTTGTTTTCGGGAATAAATATAAGTCCAAATCATTAAGGCGACACCGACTAATATCCCTGGTAAGATTCCAGAGATAAACAACTTTCCGATTGATTGACTACCAACTACGCCGTACATAACCATCGGAATACTTGGAGGAATTATTACGCCTATTGAACCCGCCGCACAGACAACTGCTGTTGCAAATTTCTTATCGTAGCCTTGTTTGATCATTGCGGGAATCATGATCCCTCCAACAGCAGCAACAGTTGCAGGTCCTGACCCAGAAATGGCTGCAAAAAACATACAAGTAATTATTGCTGCAATAGCAATACCACCTGTTTTGTCTCCAACAATCGTATTAGCAACTTTAAATAGTCTATCAGATAGTCCACCCTTCCCCATAATCTCCCCAGCTAGAATAAAAAAGGGAACAGCCAATAGAGGGAATGAATCAATTGAAGTAATTAAACCCTGTGCTAAGTATTCTAACGGCATAGAACCAGTGTATAAAATGGTCACTAATGTTGATAATCCTATTGAAATTCCAATCGGCACCGTAAGTATTAAAAAAAGAGCAAGACTGCCAAATAAGACAAGTGCTGTCATCGTTTTCCCCTCCGTTTCATTTACATTTTAAAAATAACAACAGAGCAGTTATTACTGTGGAACTTCTTTCCCAAAAAGAATTTTTACCTGTTGGACAATTTGCTGAATCAAACGAATCGATGTTAATCCCATTCCAATTGGCCCTGCTAAGTAAACGAAACCAATTGGCAAACTAAGAGCAGGTGACAACTGCCCCCATGTAAGGAGCTTCATTGTAATTTGGTATCCATAAATCATTCCAAAAAGAGCAAATGCCAAAAATAATAAATTCCCTGCTATCCTCAAGGCCGCTTGTGATTTCCCTTTTACGGCTAAATAAAGCACATCCACACTCATATGTTTTTGTTTTTTCACTCCATAGCTAATACCTAAGTACACTAGCCAAATAAAGCAGTACCTAGCTAACTCCTCTGACCAAGGTAATGAATCCTGCAGAACATATCTCATAAATACCTGCACAGAAATAACAAATACCATTACAAAAGAAAAAACGCCTATAAATAACTCTTCAAAATGCTCGTCAAGCCAATGTAATAATTTCAAATTCCATTCACCTCTTTCTAAAGGTAGAATACTTCATCTATTTAGGAATTACGGAAGATATGATGAAAGCTTAAGGGGATTTGCCCCTTAAGCTCGCTGTAGCTTATTTTTTCAAGTTATTTATTTCTGCTAATAATTCATCTACAAATTCCTCACCAATACTTACAGAATACTTTTCATAAACTGGTTTAACCTTTTCTAGGAACGCTTCCTTTTCTTCGTCTGTAATATCAGTAACCGTCATACCATTTTCAGTTAGGAATTTATATCCATCTTCATCCTCTTTTTGGTTTAACTCTCTTTGATAGTCTCTAGCTTCATCAGCTGCTTCTTGTACTGCCTTTTTTTCCTCATCGCTTAGTGTATTCCAGAAATCTTTACTAATTAAGAATGGACTTGCATTATATACATGGCCAGTCTTCGATAAGTATTTTTGTACTTCATAAAATTTATTTGCTGTAACATTTCCTACTGGATTTTCTTGACCATCAACTACCCCTTGCTGTAATCCTGCAAATAATTCTGTGAACGCCATAGGAGTTGGGTTAGCACCTAATTCAGACCAAATATCCATATGAAGATCATTTTCAAGAGTTCTAATCTTCAATCCTTTTACATCATCTGGCGTTTTTACTTCCTTTACACCATTTGTTAAATGTCTAAAACCATTCTCCCAATAGTTTAATCCAATTACATTCTGACTCTCCAACTCTGCTAATAAATCAGTTCCGATCTTTCCATCTAAAACTCCATAAGCTACTTCAGAATTCGGAAATAAGAACGGTAAGTCAAATACGTTAAACTTAGGAACAAACTGAGCAATTGGTCCTGTTGACATTGTTGTTCCTTGAATTGATCCAAATTGTAACGATTCAAATACTTCACGATCCCCACCTAGTTGACCGTTTGGATATACCTCTACTTTTATGGATCCATTTGTTTTACTTTCTACTAATTCTCCAAACTTCACTAACCCTTTTGTAAGCGATCGATCTTCTGATGTAACGACTGCTAATTTCATTAATTTTTCACTGGTCTTAACATCGGAATCCTTTGGTTCCTCATTATTCTCATTATTTGTAGATTGTTGTGAACACGCACCTAGAATCATTAAACATAAGACGAATAATAATGATAAAACTCTTTTCATTTCTCATTCACTCCTAATTGATAGTGTTAGAAACTAAACATTTACATATCTTGACCCACAAAAAGATAACGCTTTCAAAAATTTACAATAACTTACCTCTGACCCCTCTTTGATCGTGTGAAAAACTATGAAAATTTAGCTATTCAGAATACGCTTTCATTTATGAGATCGATTTAATTAATTTAACGGTAGCTGGATCTCCTCCTCTCATATCTACTTTATCTAACTTTTGGGATATAATTGGAAAGAATTAAATCGATCTAATTTATATCCATAATTTCTCTGTGTTTATAGTATATAACAGATAAATTGAGTAAAACAACTATTTTTTAAAAAGATTCTTAATTGTTTGTAAATTCAAACGGTGCTAATTCTTATTAAAACAAAGCATTATCGCCCATTTTTCTACTTTTTTTAGGATACCAACACATATTTTTATTCATTAATCACACTTCGAATCACATTGTTATTATTATATCGATCTAATTTTTTTATTAAATCAAACAAAAAAATAAAGGCTAGGTAAAAGCCTTTATTTTCCCATCTCTTTTTTATATATCTCTACCCGGCTCTTTCCTTTCAATTTTGCCTTATAAAGAGCTTTATCCGCATTTGATAAAATGCTTTGTACAGTATTTCCGTCCTTCGGGAAAACAGCCACTCCCAACGATGAGGTTACTTCCACTGCCTTGCCATTTAGCCTCCAAGGTTTCCTTAATGAATCGCATAACATATAAGCGATAGGAACAATATAATGGTCACTTGGTAGATTCGGGACTATGGCGATAAACTCATCTCCTCCATTTCGTATAATTGGATCCGTGAAGCGAAAATTTGATTGAACCCGTTTCACGAATTGAATAAGTAATTGATCCCCTATCTCATGCCCCATCGAATCATTTACATGTTTGAATGAGTCGATATCAAAGTAAATTAACCCAACCTTTGTTCCACTTATTTCAGAGTCTAATAGAATATTCGGTAGTTTTTCCATTAGAAAGCGTCTATTATAAACACCTGTAAGTGCATCTTGGTAAGCAAGCTTTTCTAGATATGACTCATTGTTTTTTCGATCAGTAATATCTCGAGCTGCTATAATAATATGATCAAATTCTCCATTTTCCTTATAAACACACGAACAAATGGATTCGTACCATATATAATCTCCATCGGCTCTTTGTAATCGACCTTCAATTTTATTTTTAAGGATACTTCTATCTACCATATCTTCAATCATTTGATTAATTCTCCGCGCATCATCAGGATGCATAATGGGAAACAAGGGTTTACCAATAAATTCCTCAGCTAAGTAACCAAGGATATGCTCAAAAGAAGGAGATAAGTATAAAACGTTTCCTTCTTCATTGACCGTAATAATAATATCCTTCATATTCTCAGTAATCAAACGGTATGTCCGCTCACTTTCCTGAAGTTGAGTCTCTGCTTTTTTCCGCTCGGTTATGTTTCTACTGACAATAACTAAATGATGACGTTCTCCAGATTCTTCAAAGAAAGGAGTTTTGATGACTTCCCATACTTGACCCATTATCGTTTTCTCAATTTTTAAAGCTGAGCCTTTAATCCAAGCCTGCTCATCAGTACTTGTGTTATATTCAAAAGACTCTCTAAATTTTGGTTTTAATTCAGCTAACTCCAAGTCTGTTTTTCCTCGATAGTCGATTTCCTCTAGCTCATATGCTTCTAAAACTTGTAGGTTTGTTACTATCCACCGGCCAAATCCGTCCTTAACTACGATAAACTCTTGTATCATGTCAATTAAAAAACGCAGTTGTTTTTCATTTTCCGATAAAGTAAGTAGGTCCTCCGTTAGAACTGCCTTCGCATCAAATAACGAGAATGGATTCGTGTTACTCATTTCATTTCACCCTTCTCTTATAAACAATCATTAGTATTTTTCCAATTATATATCCATTTTAGTATAAAAGTCCTATAAAAAGTATAGGAAAAAATTTCTTTTTGGTGAGATGAAATAAAGAACCATTCGCTAGGTTTAAACCTTACAAATGGTTCTTAGATTTTTCAACTATTTGCTTACATTTGTTAGCTCCAATATCCCTTCTCTCGGAATCACCTTAAATGCATCAGCTAAAGTTTGTAGTTGTTCGTCAGATATTGTTTGTTTCTTACCGCCTTGTGAACAAACGATTGTGTAAACTTCAGCTGCTTTTTCAGCGGTTTCGATTAATCCGAACGTCTCGTCTATTGTCGTACCTGCTCCAAATACTCCGTGGTGTGGCCATAGTACAAGTCTTGCATTTTCCATTTTCACAGCTGTCTCTTCACCAATCGCATCTGTTCCAGGTACCATCCAAGGGATAATAGACACACCATCTGGGAAAACAACAATACATTCTGTACACATTTCCCAAAGAGTTTTTGTAAAGTCTATCTCGTCGAGACTGTGTGTAAAAGTCATTGCTAACAAATGAGTAGCATGACAATGCATGATGACACGGTGATTTGGGTCTACCGTCAAGCGTTTCATATGGTTCATTAAATGGGTTGGTAATTCGCTCGTTGCTACTCCTCCATCTTCAAAGCCCCAAAGAATGTCGTAATGTCTACCATCCTCAGAAATTCGAATTAATCCGAGGTTAACGGCAGGGTCATTTGTTACATTTTTAAAATATTTGCCTGAACCAGTTACGATCAAATATCTTCCAGCAAGAGAAGAGGCGTCAAAATTCATCGGTATTGTACGGACTTCTATATTTCCATCTAAGTAAGGATATACTTCTTCCATTGTTAACAAATAACTAATGTTTCCACCATTTCTTTCGTCCCATCCTAGACGGTATAAATTAGCTGTCGCATCTTTCATTTCATTAACAAATTTGGATTGTAAAATATCTTTATTCATTATACTCACCTGATTCCCGGTTTTTGTTTTTTGTTTTTGTTTGTTTATACCATTATAATATACTCAAACAAAAGATAAATCAACAAAACAAAACAAAATATATTTGTTTATTTTTGTTTTGTTCATAATTCTGTCAAAAACCCATACAAAAACAATCATCAGGGACTCTCCCACTCCGTTTAGTATTTTATTTTTTCAATTCCTTAACAATCTCATTAATACGTTTTTCCACTTCATAAAGGTTTTTCTGCATGCGTTCACGCCGACCAGTCAAGACCTGCAATTCCTGTTTCAATTCTTCTGTTTTGCTCATGATTTCCCCTCCAGATTATGATATAACATGACCGTTTTATTATGTGATTACCCAAAAATCTTATTAATTTGATTTTTATTCTGCCTGATAGGAATTTGGACCAGCATGAACAGCTAGTAAGGTATCAGCATAACCAACCAATCGATCATTATATATGTGGTTATGTAATTAAATGGTTTCATTAGGTCACAATGTTGATCACACAAAAGATGGAATTAAACAGTAATAAATTGGGAAACTTAGAGTTGGAGGAGGTGGTACATATGCCAAGAGTTGGAGTTGAAGAATCATTATCGAATATCACTAGTGCGCTTCGTGAAAAGGGATACGATGTAGTTGAACTTAAGCAAGAATCTGATGTACAAGGCTGTGAATGCTGTGTAGTTACTGGGATTGACTCAAACGTTATGGGGATGTCTGATGCTAGCATTCAAGGGCCTGTAATCGAAGCAAACGGTCTTTCTGCTGATGAGGTATGTCGTCAGGTTGAACAAAGAATGGGAAGATAAGCCGTAAATAATAGAAATCGGTTGGGGGAACCCAACCGATTTTATATTTTAACAGGTTGTTTTGTAAATAATGGTGATAAAGCATTTGTTTCATCTACATGAATAAAACAATCGTAGCGGTCTGAAACTCTAGTTGGAACATAATTTCCTAAATGCTCTACTTCTGGATTGTATACTACACCGATCGCACGATGTCCAATGACATCATTAAACAATTCTCTGTTTTGATCATCAAACAAAAAGTATTTATTATAAGGTCCCGCTTCATGGAGAATGTACTCCCAACTTCCCTTCCTAGCATTTGGTACAGGAAGCTCCTCAACCTTACCACCCCACTCGCGGGCCGCAATAACGGTTCCACGATGAGTACCAAACCCGACCGCATACACACTATTTCCGTACTTCTCTCGTAACAATTGGCCAACATTTACTAACCCTTCCTCCGCCATGTCTGTTGCACGAGCATCTCCTAAATGGGTATTGTGTTCCCACACCACACATTTCGCCTTTTTTTGATGGGATGCTATGATTTTTTCTAGGGCAGTTACCATATGGCCATCTCGTATATTCCAGTCATCTGGTCCCCTTTTAGCCATGGCCCGATAATATCGCTCTGCATTTAACATCACCAAACTGTTTATGTCGATATTTAAGCCTTGCTCGTTATTTCCATCATATTTGTGCTTATTTTGTTGCAGCGTTACTAAAACATTTAATACTTCCTCTGTACAACCTTCACCATAAAAAGCAGCAGACACCGCATAGTCTTCTGCTTTACGGTTAAATGGTTCAAAGCATTCGAAAGCTTTTTTCGCAGGTTCCACTAGAGAGGGTGACACTTTCTCTAGCTGGTAAATGATTTCATCCATCGACTCCCATAGACTGTACACATCAATTCCATAAAAACCAACTTGGGAATGAGTCCTTTCGTTATGTTGCTTTAACCAAGTGATAAAATCCAAAACTTCTTCATTGGCCCACATCCATGTCGGCCATCGGTCAAAATGAGTAAAGGCATCTTTTGCTGCTCCACCACGATAGCCCTTAACATACTCATTGACCGTAAAACAAGATGGCCAATCTCCCTCGACAGCAACAAAGGAAAAGCCCTTTTCTTCTATTAATTTCTTTGTGATTTCAGCTCGAATTTTATAAAATTCACTTGTACCGTGGGTAGCCTCCCCTAATAAAACAAAGTCTGCTTCTCCAGCTACCTCAACTATTTCTGATAAATCATCATAGGTGTCAAAACGAACAGAATGATTTTTTATATCCTTAATTCTTTTGTCATTAATACGCATATGTACCCTCCTATCATAGCTTTATATTTTCCATACAGAGGATGAACAAAGCATGGAAATTCCTTCAGAACAACTCTCGCATAAACAATAGAAAATTATCAAAGCCTATGAAAAAGGAGTTGTTATGGATGAAAAAAAATAACGAATACTTAACCAATGCAGCCAGGCAAAATCAAGTGACCATCCAAAATGGAGGAGATTTTCCTAATTTGAAAAATATTCCAGGTGATTCAGTTGATGAACACAAAGATCAAGAGGTGGCAAACCAAATCATTACGGGAGATGAAATTAAACAGCAAAATGAAAACTTATAAAAAGCACCCAAATAGGGTGCTTTACGAAGAGATCAGCCCATACCTGGCTGATGGCTTTTTAATTGCTTGTTAATTAGATCGTCTCTCTCCCCACCATCTGCTAGCTCTTCCGAAAATTCATGGGTGTTTGAACTCTTCTGTCCAACCAGCTTTGATGTACGAATGGTTTTAGGAGAAAGATTATTGTTTGGTGCTGCTTGTTCATTCCAGTCACTCATTTTTCATACCTCCTTACTTTTTTGTACATTTTAGGTTTCTGCGCTACACTAAAACTATGCATGAAAAATAGAAAGTGGTGTGAAATGATGACAAATCAAGAAATTGAACAAAAGATTTCAGAATTAAAAGTAGAATATGTACAAATTCAAAACGATATTGAAAAGCTTGAATCATTTAATCAATCTGTTGAAAAACTAGAAGGAAAGCTGCAGGAAATTGAGAAGGAATTAGCTTATTATCATTCAATGGAGAAATAAGAAAAAGTGGCTTAATTTTGAAGCCACTTTGTTTTTAGTTTACATAATATAATTACTGTTAACCATTAAATGAAAAACGAGCAGCATTCGCTGCCCGTTTCTTTTAACGACGGTGTTGGACTAGGTCAATGACCCCTAAAACGACATGTGCTAAGCCGAAACCAAAAACCGTATTTGCAACCATTTTGTTCGCTCCACGTTTTTGTTTCAGTGCATACCCAGTGGCAGTCACAGCAGAACCTAATGCAGTTGGAATTAAACCTTCGCGTATATTCATCGCTCAAATCCCTCCACACATCGTTATTGGGTGATGTAACCCCCTCCTTATTGTGCTCTTAGGATGGGTTGTTATGCTAGCTTCTTTATTTGATCCAACCCTCGAAAAATTTCTCATATCCTTTTTTCATGACAGTACTTGAGAAGGCACTAAACGCATAGTCTCGATTAACGCTTGAAGTTTGAATAGGAGAACTTAATGCCATATTTACTAGCTCAAACCAATTTTTCTCATTACCAGCAAAAGAATGTGGTGCACTAATATGGTTGTAGCAAGGATGTTCAGGCTTTACAACAATCTTGCCCATAGCTAGTGCCTCGGTTAACGGCATGGCAAATGTGTCAAACTTTGAGCTGCTCCAATAGACTTTTGAAGAATTCATCAAAGTAAAGACCTCATCTTGTGAAAGTGCAAATTGTAGTTTCACGTTTGAAGGAATGTCATATTTTTTCATACTTTCCCTGTAACGCTCGCCTCCAAAAACCATGAACACTTCCGTTTGAGGATTTTGTTTCGCATATTCAATCACTAGATCTGGACGCCTGTTTTCTTCATCTCTTCCAATCCAAAGGAGACGATTGTTTACTACTTGAGAAGGGTCGTAATACTTGTTTGCAATCTCCTCATTAAAGCCAATCGGTATTACAGTCACATCGTGAACACCAAAATTTCTCGCCATTTCCCCTTTTAAAAATTCTGTTTGAACAATAGCCTTGTCCACAATAGAGTAAAATGGCTTCATCATTTCATATCCTGTTAATGCTGGATCTGGGAAGCTATGTGGAAATAAAACACTATTCTTTAAAAACATATTTAAAAAGGTAAAACCGGAGACCGTATAAATCACATGGTCTATATTTTGGGAATAGATTTGGTCTAAGACGATATCATAATTGACAAGGTCTCCTTTTTCATGTTCATAGCCTGGAAGCCAATCATATCCACTTACATTTCTTTCAGGAGAAATGAATACAATTTCTATTCCGAGCTCACTTGAGATTGCTTTTAAACGTTCAGCAAATATTCGAGGACCTTGTGCCTCACTAAACTGTATCTTTCTCATAACTAATCCGACTTTTGTCATATATTTCAACCCCAATACTTAATTCAATAAAATGATTTTATCATATTTATGAAGCAAATTATTTTGATAACCAGCAATTACTTGCTAAAATACAACTGTTCATTATTTAGGAAAACGAAAGAAGATGATAGGTATGATTGAAAATAAAAACATTCCTCTTTCTGTATTGGATTTAGTTCCCATTGTACAAGGAGGATCTGCTTCACAAGCGTTGCGAAATTCTGCAACTTTAGCTCAACATGTCGAATCATTAGGTTACCATCGCTATTGGCTAGCCGAGCATCACAATATGCCGGGGATCGCAAGTGCAGCCACCTCTGTCGTTATCTCTCATGTGGCTGGCCATACGTCAACGATCCGTGTTGGTTCAGGTGGAATCATGTTACCTAACCATGCTCCCCTTATTATTGCAGAACAGTTTGGCACACTTGAAGCTTTGTTTCCTGGCCGAATTGATTTAGGACTTGGCCGTGCTCCTGGAACCGACCAAATAACGGCCCATGCACTAAGAAGAGACCGAAGAAGTGATGGAAACGATTTTCCTGAGCAACTAGAGGAATTACAATCCTACTTCATACCTAGTGATGATAAAAGGGTTCGTGCATTTCCTGGTGAAGGTCAAACCGTTCCTATTTGGCTACTTGGTTCAAGCGGTTTTAGTGCGCAACTTGCCGGACAATTAGGGCTGCCTTTCGCCTTTGCTAGCCATTTTTCACCTTTATACACTTTACCTGCTTTGCAATTATACCGCCAACATTTCCGTCCATCTGAAGTGTTAGACAAACCATACGCTATGGTTGCGGCAAATGTCGTTGCTGCAGATACTGGTGAAGAAGCAAAGAAACTAGCGACAAGTATGCAACAACAATTTCTTAATCTAATTAGAGGTAACCCTGGTCAGCTTCCACCACCTGTTGAAAACATGGATGAGATTTGGAGTCCGTATGAAAAGGCAACTCTCCTGCAGCAGTTTGGTGAACCAATTGTCGGGGACCGTGACACGGTAAAAGCAAAACTCGAGGACTTTTTAAATGACACACAAGCAGACGAATTAATGATTCATACGCAAATTTTCGATCATGAAGCAAGACTGAAGTCATACGAGATTGTCGCAGATGCTTTAAGAAAATAATAGAAAGGAGTAGCTATTCAAAAAGCTACTCCTTTCTACTATTTAATTACTTTTAAAACCTTACAAATACATAAACTTCAGTACCGTATAGGCAGCAAGTCTTGTTGTCATATCACGAATATCCTTAGATGGATCAACTTCAACAATATCCATAGCCTTTACCTTCTGATGAGCAGAAGCTATTTCAATAGAAGATAGTAACTCTCTACTCGTAAGACCCCCGGGACCGATTGCTGGGCAGCCAGGTGCAAAGGCTTGGTCCACAACATCCATATCAACAGACAAGTATAGATAATCTACTTCTTTCTCTAAACGTGTCAATTCAGTTATTAGAATAGAAGCCAATCCTATTTTTTCTATATCAGCCATTGTGTAAACATGGATCCCTTTTTCTCTAGTATATTCATGATAAACCTTTGCATTGGAAAAATCTCTTATTCCAATTTGAACAAGGTGATCTCCCTTGAGATATCCACCCTCAATTAAGCTTCGAAAGGGAGTACCATTTGTTTTCCCGCCATCTTCAAAGTTTCGTACATCATGATGAGCATCCCATTGAATGACTCCTATTCGGCCAAGCTTTTCAGAAAAGGCACGAATCGAGGGAAAACTCACTCCATGGTCACCGCCTAAGATCACATAACGTTCACACGAATTCACCTCAAGCATATCTGACACACTTTTATATAATCGCTCGATCGACTCAATTAAATCAGTTGGATGAGTCAGGCAATCACCAAAGTCTAGAATTTTCATGTCATGAAAGTCCTTTTCTGCTTCAGCAGAATAGGTGGTGAAGCTTTTAAAATGAGAGCGAATTTTTTGCGGTGCCTCGGCTGCCTGTGAAAGAGAAATAGATGTTTTTGAGAGTGGGAGGCCGATGATACCAATCTCTCCTTTTTCCCCTTTACTAAATGGCAATATGGTTTCGGAAACCTTTGTCACATGTCGATCTCGAAAGACAGCTTCCTTCCCTAACGATACGTACTCAAAGCTCATGACTCATTCCTCCGAATCATTTCCCCTGCTACAAACACGGAGTTTGCATGATTCACTCCAAAATGGTACGGAAGATAATGATAATTGGGAATATCCCATATAACAAAATCGGCCTGTGCACCAATTGTCAGCGTCCCAGCCACATCCTCTTTCCCAATAGCAAAGGCTGCGTTTATCGTTACGGCGTTCCAAATCTCCTCTGCTGACATTTTGAGTTTTAATGCCGCTAAAGACATAATCATTTGTAGATTCTCCGTTACACAGCTTCCTGGATTAAAGTCGGTTGCCAATGCCACAGCTGCCCCACCGTCGATCATTTTTCTCGCCTTTGCGTAATGCTCTTTCCCCAGATAAAACGTAGTGCCTGGTAATAACACAGCTACCGTATTACTATTGCCCAGCTGCTTAATTCCATCTTCAGAAGCTGCCACTAAATGGTCGGCACTCGTTGCTCCTAATGTTACCGCTAACTCTGTGCCACCAAGTGAAGCAATTTCATCTGCATGGATTTTCATTCCGAAACCGAGCTTCTTCCCTTCTTCTAAAAACCGCTTAGACTGCTCGACAGCGAAAACACCTGTTTCACAAAAAATATCTACATACTCAGCGAGTGACTGCTCTTTTATTTCCTTTAACAAAGAAATCATCTCATCTAAAAATAGATCACTTTCCCCCTTATATTCTGACGGAACTGCATGAGGACCAAGGAATGTAGATACAATTTGTATTGGATACTTTTCCTGAAGCTTCTTCATGACCCGTAGCTGCTTTAGCTCCGTTTCGCGATCGAGACCATAACCACTTTTTCCTTCCACCGTTGTTACTCCATAAGAAATCATTCGCTCTAGATGAAAAGAAGACTTTGCAAGCAATTCTTCTTCTGTACTGTTTTTAGTAGATTGTACGGTTGATAGAATTCCACCTCCAGAGGCTAGTATGTCTAGATAAGGAACGCCCGCCTGTTTTAGCGCCAATTCATGTTCACGTGATCCTGCAAATACGAAATGGGTATGCGGATCTACTAAACCAGGAGATATCACTTTCCCCTGGACGTCTAGATAAGACAAAGCTTCTAGCTTCTCTCCTTCTTCCGATCGACCTATCCAGGCAACCCTTCCCTCTTTTACCGCAAGCGCTGCATTTTCAATTACATGTAGATGCTTCATTTCCTCGCCCTTTAATGGACGAGATGAGGATGCAGGCAGAAGCAGCTGACCGATATTAAATAAAAGCAAATCGTGCATCGTGATCACCTTTCTCTGAAAATATTATTTTTTAGGACGGAGCATCGGAATATCCACGTCTTTTTCTTTTGCCACTTCTATCGCTTTTTCATATCCAGCGTCAGCATGACGGACAATCCCCATACCAGGATCCGTTGTTAACACACGTTGTAGTCTTTCCTCTGCAAGTTTTGTTCCATCAGCTACAACTACCATTCCAGCATGCAAGGAATAGCCCATACCAACTCCACCACCATGATGAACAGAAATCCAAGATCCGCCTGCTGCCACATTGATTAATGCATTTAATATAGCCCAATCACCTACGGTATCACTTCCGTCCTTCATTGCTTCTGTCTCCCTGTTAGGAGATGCTACTGACCCGCAATCTAAATGATCACGCCCAATTACGATAGGTGCTTTTAGCTCTCCTTTTTGCACCAATTCATTAATCGCAAGGCCCATTTTCACTCGTTCCCCATATCCTAGCCAGCAAATACGAGACGGAAGCCCTTGGAAGCTCACTTTTTCTTGAGCCATTGTAATCCATCTTTGCAAAGGTTCATTTTCAGGAAAAAGCTCTCTGATTAACTGATCAGTACGGTAAATATCAATGGGGTCCCCTGATAAAGCTGCCCAGCGAAACGGGCCTTTTCCTTCACAAAACAATGGCCGAATATAAGCAGGTACAAAGCCTGGAAAATCAAATGCGTTTTTTTCTCCTTCATCAAACGCCACCTGCCGAATATTATTTCCGTAGTCAAATGTGATGGAACCTACTTGTTGAAACTCAAGCATCGCTTGAACATGAGCCATCATAGATTTTTTTGACAAACTTATATATTTACCAGGATCTTGATTTCGAAGGATTTGAGCTTTTTCAAGTGAGAGACCACTTGGAATATAACCATTAAGTGGATCATGCGCAGATGTTTGATCCGTCACAATGTCTATAGGAATCTTCTTTTGTAACAGTTCGTGATGAACATCTGCAGCGTTACCAACGAGTCCAATCGAAAGTGGTAATCCATTTACCTTTGCCTCCTGTGCCCAGGCAACTGCCTCATCAACAGAGTGTGTGACTCGGTCACAATATTTCGTTTTGATTCTTTTTTGGACCCGGTCAACGTCGACCTCAACCGCGATACAAACTCCTCGATTCATCGTGACTGCCAAAGGCTGTGCACCTCCCATTCCACCCAAACCAGCAGTTAAGGTGATCGTTCCTTGTAAGGAGCCACCAAAATGCTGTCTTGCTATCTCAGCAAACGTTTCATACGTACCTTGTAAAATCCCTTGTGTTCCAATGTAAATCCAGCTACCTGCCGTCATTTGTCCATACATCATGAGTCCCTTCTGATCCAACTCGTGAAAATGTTCCCAGTTTGCCCACTTCGGAACAATGACCGAATTGGATAAAAGTACGCGTGGTGCAGCAGCATGCGTCTTGAAAACAGCTACAGGTTTCCCTGATTGAATGAGCAACGTTTCATCGTTTTCAAGCCTTTTTAATGTTTCAACGATCGCGTCAAATGCCTCCCAATTTCGAGCAGCTTTCCCAATTCCACCGTAGACGACAAGCTCCTCCGGTTTCTCCGCCACATCAGGATCTAAATTATTACAAAGCATGCGAAGTGCCGCTTCCTGTTCCCAGCCTTTGCACTCCAGTTCATTTCCTCGTTTGGCTATGACTACACGATTTTGATTTGCATTCATTGAACATATCCTCCTTTTTTTGAATCAGTGGTTGGTAGTCCTGTTAAGATAATGCAGTAATTAACATCGTTTTAGGAAATCCCGCCTAATAACCAAACTCCCTTTCCTTCAACCAGGCTGCCATCCCCTCAATATCCTTCGAATACACTCGATCACAATCGATAGATGGGACGATTTTTCTTGCTTCTTTATAAAAAGCTAGGGTAGCTGGGGCCATTTTTTCAATCCCGCGGTATTGAACAGCCTGAAGGGCACATATGCATTCGATTGCTAGGACACGCCGTACATTTTGGATTATCATATAAGCGTGCCGTGAGGCGATGGTTCCCATGCTTACGTGGTCTTCTTGATTGGCAGAGGATGGAATGGAGTCTACACTTGCTGGATGTGCTAGAGTTTTATTTTCAGAAACGAGAGAAGCCGCACAATACTGCATGATCATTGCTCCAGACTGTAATCCTGGTTGGGGACTTAAAAACGGTGGGAGGTCATTTAATCCCGGGTTTACGAGCCGTTCAATTCGACGTTCTGATATATTGGCGAGTTCAGCCATGGCAATTTTCATAAAATCCATAGCGAACGCGATCGGTTGACCATGGAAATTCCCACCTGAAATGACCATTTGGCCACCATTAAAAATAAGTGGATTATCGGTTGCTGCATTCATTTCAATTTCGAGCTTTTCCTTTACATAATCTAACGCTTGTAACGTTGCACCATGTACCTGTGGAATGCATCGTAAAGAATATGCGTCTTGAACTCTCTTTTCGCCTTGACTTGTTATAAGCTTACTTTCTTTAAGCAGCTCACACATTCTTGCAGCAACTTCTGTTTGTTGCACATATCCTCGTGCTTCATGAATGGCAGGATGAAAGGCATCAATAATTCCTTCTAAACCTTCAATCGTCATAGCTGCAATGATTTCACTTTGGTAAAACAATCTCATTGATTCAATCCAATTAATGACACCCTGCGCAGTCATTGCTTGTGTTCCATTAATGAGTGCCAACCCTTCCTTTGCCTTTAAAGAAATGGGTTGAATTCCTTTTTCTTTTAGTACCTGGTTCGCTTCATATATTTCACCTTCAAAATGCACTTGTCCTTCACCAATAAGCACGAGTGCTAAATGTGATAAAGGGGCTAGGTCTCCTGATGCGCCTAATGAGCCCTGTTGGGGCACAACCGGATGGATTCGCTCATTTAATAATGTTTGGAGCTGTTTTATAATCTCTACCCTAACTCCAGAAAAACCTTTTAGAAGAGCATTTAACCGGAGAAGCACCATTGCACGTGAGACAACTTCTGGAAATGGATCACCCACTCCACACGCGTGAGAGCGGATTAAGTTCAACTGCAAATCATTCACATCTTTTTCCGCAATCATGACATCACTAAATTTCCCAAAGCCGGTAGTAATCCCATAGATCGTTTTCTTTTTTGCTACAATTTCCTCAACTGAGTATCGAGATTCCTCAACTTTCTTCATACTTGCTTCTTCTATCTCTACCGTTGCAAACCGATAGCAAATATCCTTTACTTGCGAAAGCGTTAAGGATTGACCAGTTAACACAACCTTCATGATGCTCCCTCCAACTTCACCTCTTTAAATGACTAACATTCAAATAATATATTCTGAAAGTTTTTATAATTCTATTGTAAGTGGATGTTTTTAGAAAGGTCAATGAAAAATTGGTAAATTTTAGTATATTAGAATGGTAGTTTACTACTCTGGTAAAGGGACAGAGCATGTTAAAAACAAGAGATGCCAGCTATATCAATTAGCTGGCATCTCTTGTTTTATTATATTAAAATATTTTCTTTCGATCTCTTTCTTCCTTCAAGAGCTCAACAGCCTCACGAAATCTTTGTGAATGAATGACCTCCCTTTCCCTTAAAAAGCGGAGTGAATCATTTAAATCAGGATCATCTGACATATCTATAATCCATTGATAAGTAGCACGCGCCTTCTCTTCTGCCGCAATATCCTCGTAAAGATCGGCAATGGGATCTCCCTTTGCTTGAATATACGAAGCGGTAAAAGGAACACCAGCAGCGTTATGATAAAAGATAGCCGAATCATGATTGGCATAGTGGTCAGAGATACCTGCAGACTTTAATTGCTCTGGTGTGGCATCCTTTGTCAACTTATAAATCATCGTTGCAATCATTTCTAAATGTGCAAATTCCTCTGTTCCTATATCAGTTAACAGACCAACCACTTTATCTGGAATCGTATATCTTTGGTTTAAGTATCTTAACGCAGCAGCCAATTCTCCATCTGCTCCGCCATATTGTTCTATCAAGAATTTTGCTAAGGTTGGATTACAGGTTGTTACTTTTACCGGATATTGTAATTTCTTTTCATATACCCACATTTTTACCCTCCCTTTCTACACCTGCCAGGGCCAAGGAGATGTTCCCCAGCTCCAATTTGCATCTGTATAACTATTTCCATATTGTAGAAGTGGACCGAACTCTGCTTCAAACTGTTGTTTAATCTGTTTACTATATTGTGCGAATTGATTAAATTGCTGCATCGCTTGTTGATCGGTTTGGTGAGTATCTAAGTACAATGTGAGTTCTACTAGGACGAAGTCAACGGCTTGAATTTCTTCCATTAATTGATAGTATCTTTCAGGCAACTGCTTCACTTGTCCTCCCTCCTTTTTGCTTCATAAGGGTTTTCATAATAATCATAAAAAATAGGCCAAAGGGTGCCTTTTTGTAACGCTTCTCTTGGGGAGAATTGCGGAAGATTAGGTGGTTGAAATCCTACATAAAGATTTGGGGGTGTTGAGTAAAACTTAACTCCAATCGGACGACAAGGATCAAATGGACTGTGGTAAGGTTGGTACGTTTTCATGTTTGTAAATACTTGTTTAGGCTGGTTAGCCATAATTTCCACCTCTTTTTACCCAGTTTATAAAATATACTCGAATACCGCTTGTCACTATGTCTAAAAAGTTCTTTCCATTCAAATCGTATGTTTTCTTATCCATCCTCATATTTTTAACTGACAATCTCGAATAAGAGGTGTGGTGCTAATGAGAAGTGAAAAATTAACGAAGACGAAAGATCATTTAATTGAAAGCCTGAGAGATAAGCAGAGAAGAGATGGTTCGTGGAAATTTTGTTTTGAAGGAAGTTTAATGACAAATGCCTATATGATTATATTGTTACGGTCATTGAACATCCAAACAGAGGAGACGCTCATTAAACGATTGGTGAATGAGATATGTAGAAAGCAAGAGAACAACGGCTCATGGAAACTTTATTATGATGAAAGATTCGGAAACTTATCTAATACGATTGAATGTTATTTTGCACTACTTTATTCAGGTTACTTACCAAGGGATTCAGATGTTCTGCAAAGGGCAAAGTCATTTATTACCAATAATGGTGGACTTCAAAAATCTGAGTGGTTAACAAAATCCATGTTAGCTATTACGGGGCAAATACCCTGGCCAACCATTATTAAACTCATTCCAATAGAAATCATGCTTTTACCGACATGGTCGCCCATTTCCATGTTTGAGATCGTTGGCTACGCTAGAGCTCACTGGGTCCCTATTATCATTTGTTCGAATAAAAACTTTAAGAATGTCCACCCACAACAACCTTCTCTAGAAGACTTGAATATAGATAGAGAAGAAGATCAGTCACAAATAGATGAACGCTCAATGAAATTAATCTCAAAGATTAAATCAGAAGCTACAAAACTAGCAGAAATACCAGAACAAATTCATGAGGAGTCTTTTCATAAAGGTGAAGCTTACATGCTTGAAAGAATAGAGTCGAATGGTACATTATATAGCTATTTTAGCTCTACCTTTTTTATGATTTACTCCCTATTAGCACTCGGATACAAAAAAGATCATCACATTATTAAAAGTGCCATCGAGGGGATGAAATCTTTTCTTTTTGAAGAGAAAGACCTCTATTATATTGAAAACTCACCATCCACGGTTTGGGATACTGCACTAATAAGTAATGCCTTGCATATCGCAGGTGTAAAGAATACGGATCCAATGATAGCAAGCTCAACTCAATATTTATTAAACCACCAACACACTACCTTTGGTGATTGGATGATAAATTGTCCAGACACTCCACCGGGTGGTTGGGGTTTTTCTCCAATCAACACGATGGTTCCAGATATAGATGATACAACCGCTGCCTTACGTGCGCTTGCACCTTCCACTATTGCAAAAATAATTCCTTCAACTGTTTGGGAAAAAGGAATAAACTGGGTACTTTCTATGCAGAACAAAGACGGCGGGTGGGCTGCTTTTGAAAAAAATATTACGAACAGGTGGCTCTCCTTTATCCCTTTCAGATATGAGGATCGAGTGCTATTTGACCCATCCACTGCTGATTTGACAGGTAGGACACTTCATTTTCTAGGAGAATACACAAATATCGAAAGAAATTCAGCCACGATTAAGAAAGGAATCAATTGGCTTAAGAAGCATCAGCTAGAGGATGGCTCATGGTACGGGCGATGGGGAATTTGCTATATTTACGGTACTTGGACTGCCGTTACAGGATTATTAGCTTGCGGGGTTAGTCGATCCGATCCTTCCCTCAAACGAGCGATAAATTGGTTGAATTCGATTCAAAACAAAAATGGCGGATGGGGTGAATCATGCTCAAGCGATATAAAAAAGAAATATACGCCACTTTATGCAAGTACCCCATCACAAACCGCGTGGGCTCTAGATGCACTGATTTATTATTATGATAAACCAACAAAAGAAATAGAGATTGGAATGGAATTCCTCTTATCGTCATTCGAAAAAACAAATTGGACGATTGAGTATCCAACAGGGGCCGGTTTGCCTGGAGGTTTTTATATTCATTATCATAGTTATAACTACATTTGGCCACTAGTTACAATTAGCAATTATCAACGAAAATATTTATAGATTTTAAGCGAATAAGACCATTTATGCATAACAAATTTTTTACTGTGGAAAATACCTCCTAGGTAGTCTTACTAGGAGGTATTTGAATGGACACTTTTATCAGGCATAAGTTACTCCAAAATCATGACGGAGCATATGAGCTCATTCTTTACTTAGACGATACTTTAACAGAGTTTTCACAGGAACTTGGCACAAAGTCATCCATCCGCTCTGATATTATGAAGCAAGCAACTCTTTTAATAAAAAATCGTTATCCTTCGATCAAGATTACAGTTGTCAAGGTTGTGTTAGGTGGTTTCGTAATGAGTACCTTGCCAGTAGCAGCTGATCGCGCCTTAGCTAATACTTCTATTCAGCAGACAAATTCTAACGTCTTTTACTCCGTTTCTCCTGGTGATACATTGTGGGGATTAAGCAAAAAATTTGGGACCTCTGTGGATCTTATTAAAAGTGCGAATAAGCTATCCTCTGACACATTAACGATCGGACAAAAGCTCGTCATTCCAAAAGCGATACATACGGTCCAATCTGGAGATACATTATATAGTTTATCGAAAAAATACAATACAACCGTTGATAGCATTAAAGAAGCAAATCAAATGTCATCCACGACATTATCTCTAAATCAAAAACTGATTATTCCAGCAATACTAGAAATACCACAAACACCTGCAGTTACGGAAACCACAGCCACTCCTACTAGTGTCACCCACACGATTGTTGCAGGAGATACACTTTATAGTCTCGCCAAAAAATATAATACTACGGTGGATGAACTAAAAAAGAATAATCAGCTAACAAGCGACGTATTAAGCTTAGGACAAATATTAACGATTCCTTCAACACAATCGGTAGCTCCAACTCCAGGACCTACCACAACTACCCCATCGCTCCCTGATACTTATACAGTGGTTAGTGGAGATAGTCTATATTCAATCGCGCTAAAGTTTGGATTAACATTGGATGAACTAAGATCTCGTAACCAATTAGTTAGTGATGTATTACGAATTGGTCAAGTTTTACAAATTAGTGAAAAGGCCGTTTCCACTCCTATTAGCACAGTTAGCTTTACCACGCATAAAGTCCAAGCTGGAGATTCGATTTGGAGTCTGAGTATAAAATACGGAATTCCACAGGCAGAACTATTACAAGCGAATGGGTTAACCACCTCAAGTATGCTCTCAATCGGTCAAGAGTTACGAATCCCCGTTCATAATATACCTGTAAAAGAGACCGTCAGTCCGAATCATGGTGAATTATTAAATTGGTGGACGGAAGCCCAATATGTATTTACAATTGGCAAAGTAGCAAAGGTAACAGATCTTGCTACAGGCAAATCATTTAATATTAAACGAACGATTGGCGCGAATCACGCAGATAGTGAGACTGTTACAGTAACTGATTCAAATACTGCCAAAACCATATGGGGAGGCTATTCCTGGACACCACGCGCTGTCATTGTTGAGGTAGATGGAAGAAAACTGGCCGCAAGTATGAGCTTCTACCCTCATGAAAGAGAATACATTATGGATAATGGAATTACGGGTCACTTTGATGTGTACTTTTCAGGTAGTTCAAGACATGTGGATGGCAAACCAGATCCTTCTCACCAAGCCCAAGTCGAAAAAGCTGCTGGAGTGAGATAAATAAAGAAACAAGGAGCTATTCCCTAAGCTCCTTGTTTTTTCTCATGATTATAGGATATCTAATCTAGCAACTAGAGCTAGTAGAACTTGTAGAAGCACTTGTACGTTAACAGCTAAATCTGTATCAGTAGTTGTTACTTTTACACCACGAGAGTTTTCGATATACGTTTGTTGACGATTCACTTGCTTGTTAATTAGTTTTTGCGTTAATTCTTGAGTTAATACTTCAGCTTGGTCGCTACTTGCAATTGAGATGCTAATGACTAGTTGAATAGCCGCTTGAAGAGCAACTTGAAGGTTGATGGCTGCTTGTGTGTCAGTAGTGATTACTTCAACATCACAAGAATCTTTGATTACGATTGACTCGTATGATGCTTGCACGCTTTTAGTTGTTTGATCTGCTTCTTGTGTGTCGTTATCACAATCCCAAGGGTGTGTGCTGCTAGGGTCTAATGCATTAAATCTTTGAGGTGCTGCGCATCCTCTGTTGTCAGAAAGAACTGGCGCCTGGCCTCTCCATACTTTTGAACTCATATATGATTTCCTCCTTATTGAATTTAGTTATTACACTATTGGTATATGTAAGTTTGACCCGGTCTGGCAGGGCAAAAGACTATATTTTTAGAAAAATGGACTATAGACTAGTCATTTTTTTAGGTAAAAAACTAGAAAAAGTGGTTGTTTGTCACAACCACTTTTACTCCTTACTTTTTTGTAATATTAGTTAGAGACTCCACGTTTTGCTTAAGTCCTTCAATTAGACTTTTTAATTCTGCTCTATCTTCATCTGAAAGCTGTGGCTTTGTATTAAGATTTATGCCATGTCTTTTTAACGTTGCATTAATTAATAAATCCATACTTTGTTTTGAAATTTTTTCAAATTCTTCTTTATTGCTCATTCAAATCCCTCCTACCTTTTTAATATAGGTTATGTCACGATACTTCTTGATGTGTTAAGGGTATTTGACCATTTTCTAGGAAAAAATAAAAACCATAGGAATTTATCCTATGGTAGGTCAGGTGGGCATGTATAAGTGTTATTACTTAAACCAGCCTTTTTCTTTAGATTGTGTAATGGCTTCAATTCTGTTTGTAACCTCAAGTTTCTCCAAGATCGCTGATATGTAATTTCTAACCGTTCCTGTTTTAATGTTTAACTGCTCAGCGATCTCCTTCGTATTCCTTCCGTCAGCAACAAGCTCAAGAACCTCGCGTTCTCTTTCCGTTAAAGGATTTTCCTCAGTATAAAGATCATCCATTAGTTCAGGTGCATAAATTCGCTTGCCAGCTACAATATTTCTTATCGAGCTTGCCAATTCTTCACTTGGACTATCCTTTAAGAGATACCCTCTTACTCCCGCTTTTAACGCCCGCTGGAAATAGCCTGAACGCGCAAATGTAGTAAGAATAATCACCTTACAGTTTCCACCCTTTAGCTCTTCAGCCGCTTCAAGCCCTGTCTTTTCTGGCATTTCAATATCCATGATACAAACATCAGGTTGTAATTGTTTTACCAGGGAAACCGCTTCGTTTCCATTATTCGCCTTCCCGATCACTTCCATATCATCCTCTAGGCTTAGAAGAGATCCTAAAGCTCCTAACAGCATTCGCTGGTCCTCTGCTATGACGATTTTGATCATACTGAATTTTCCTCCTTTGCGACCTGTACAAGAGGCACCTTCATAATTAGCTTGGTTCCACCATCACCAATGATTTTTAGACTTCCATTAACAAAATCAAGACGTTCTCTCATCCCAATTAACCCATGTCCTGATGATTGGCTCTGCTTTTGCCAAAGACCTATTCCATCGTCTTGTACGATTATCGTTATGTCTTTTGATGATTGTTTTATAGTCAGTTGAACGACATTCGCCTGACTATGCTTAACGACATTGGTTATTGCTTCCTTAATACACATACTTAAAATATTTTCAAGAAATAACGATACATTAGTAACTGGTTTTTCTTGACTATAGATAAACTCAATATCGGCTGCTTTTAATATTTGTCTAACGAGTACAATTTCTTCATCTAGCCGAATCCCTCTCATTTGTGATACTAATTGTCGAACCTCATTTAACGCAGTTCTTGCAGTTTGCTGTACATCCCTTAACTCATCCTTAGCCTGTTCAGGATCCTTTGTAATCAATCTTCGAGCTAAGTCACTTTTTAAGCCGATTAGGGAAAGCTTTTGTCCCAAAGTATCATGTAAATCGCGAGCAATCCGTTGCCTTTCCTCTTGTTTCACCAATTCGGCAATCCGCTTGTTCGCATCCTCCAACTTTTCTTCAAGCACCTCTTGCTTTTTACGATTATATATATTAAAAGGTAATAAAATAACACTTATCCATATGATAATGACAAATGGCAGCTGTCTTAAAAACTGAGGGTCTTGTAGAACCACATTGTAATTGATCGCAAATGTGGTTGCGACAAGATGGATTACGTATAAAGTCATAAAAGCAACACGTTTTTTAATATTGCCGTTGTAATACGCTATGTAAAAAGCAAAGTACACAAACGAAAAAAGTATAGCCATAGTAATAGAAATACTAATTAATATAATCGTCCATAAGTAGACTGGCCAACGTTTTGATAAGAACGCAAATCGTAAGGTAATGAAAAATATGACAGTCAGTATGATTCCTGCAACAATTTCAGGAGTGGACGATGATTGGAAGATAAAATAAAAAGGAAGTATACTGATAACGCTCCAAATATATGGCGAAATGCCCCAATTTCTTTTTGAATTTAACACGAATCAAACCTCATTTTCTTACCAGCTTTTTCTATATAGTATCATATCTTTGTGAAATGAAAAGAAGGTTGCCTATTATAAGCAACCTTTGTAAGGGAACTTTAGATTATGTTACGGCATTAGATGAGTTATTACGCTTTTGTATAGCGTTTACCCCCATGATTACCGCTATTAATTCTGGTGATGTTAACGTATTAGAGTGATTATCTAATTCGTAGGCGGCGGATGAAAAAATACCACTTACTTTCTTAAAAGTCGCAATCAACGCTTCGTCTGCCTCTCGCTTGAATACATATTCCTTTGAGAACAATTCAGAATCGATAAAAAAAGTGTCCCGATCATATGCTTCATACGAATATTTTTTTGAAAAGAAAGCAAATTTCTCCTTTAGCTTCCCTAACTCTGTACCATCTCTATCTAATACTTTCCAATGAATACCTAGCATCGGAAACTTTCCACTCACTAAAACTTCTTGTTTTCCATTCAATATATCTACAGATGAAGAAAACATACTTTTAAGATCAATCTCTCCAATCTTTTCTTCCTCTTCCGTTAAAATATCCGTCTTCCCCGTAGAAAAGAATGTATCGGAAAAGTACAGTTTCTTTTGGTTCACCGAAACTCCCCCTAACTTGCTTTTAACTTATCTTACATACGGGTCAATGTTTAAAAAGATTCAAAACATTAAAAAACCACTCAAATGAGTGGTAACTATCTACTAGCTAAAACTGCTATAAATTCTCTCATATAGTCAGGTAAGTCTGGGGGACGGCGACTTGAGATAATATGTCCATCGACGATAACTGGAACATCTACCCACTCAGCTCCAGCATTGATCATATCATCTTTAATCCCTGGAGTACTTGTTACCTTTCTACCTGATAAGATTTTTGCAGAGATTAATACCCATCCGGCGTGACAGATTTGGCCAATCGGTTTTTCTGCCTGATCCATGGAACGAACCATGGAGAGAATTGATTCAAATCTTCTTAATAAATCCGGTGACCATCCACCTGGTACAAGAATGGCGTCATAATCTTCTGGGTTAATATCTGCAAAGGCCCGATCTGATTTAATAGGCACTCCATATTTCCCGATATACGTTTCTCCAGCTTTTTCTCCTACAATATCAACGATTGCTCCTTCTTCACGAAGTCGCAGAACAGGATACCATAATTCTAAGTCCTCGAAGTCATTGCTAACCAGCTGGATGATTTTTTTTCCTACTAACTTCAACCCTTCTCACTCCTTTTGTATAGTCTTACTTCTCTGGGATCTCACAAGAATCATCTGTACATACTCCCGCATCATCGGAAGACAGATTTTGAAGTGGACTATTTGCGTTCTCCTCTTCCCAAACCTTTTCTAGCGCGTTTTTAAACGTTTCCAAAGGCTGTGCTCCGGAAATACCATATTTATTATTCACAACAAAGAATGGTACGCCTGTTATTTTGTATTGCTGTGCCATTGTCTCATCGATACGAACATCATTCGCATAAAGGGTGTTATCGTCTAACACTTTCATTGCTTCTGCTCTTTCAATGCCCACACTTTCAGCAATTTCTATTAATACGTCTTTTTTAGATAACTGTTTGTTCTCGGTAAAATAAGCATACAAAAGCTTTTCAGTCAGTTCCTTTTCTTTCCCTACCGTTTTAGCATACTTGGCTAAACGGTGAGCATCAAAGGTATTACTAGGCATCATATCGTCAAATCGAAATTGTAATCCGACAGAAGCCGCTTGTTTCGCCATATTTTCATTCGCTCGTTTTGCTTCGTCCACACTCATCCCATATTTTTTTGCCAATGCCTCATGAATTTTCATAGTAGGCTCTATCGGCGAATTAGGATCCAATTCGAATGCTTTAAACTCTACCTCTACTTGGTCTTTATGTTCAAATTGATTAATTGCTTCCTCTAGTCTTCTTTTTCCAATATAACAAAATGGGCAAACAAAATCTGACCATACTTCAATCTTCATAGAAACCCCACCTACAACATAATTTATTTGCATTTATGAACATAGTTTGCAACAACAAATAGTAACTTAACACATTTGTGATTTGTTAATTGTACCCCTCCCACATTTCGCTGTAAATCATTCTGCTCACATGAAAAAATCCCACTCTACAGTGGGATTCAATGTTTATGAAAACAAGCTCTTCAAACTATCAATAAACGACTTAAAGAAATTTGCAATAGTGTCCAAAAACCCTTGGTTTTCACTAATTGCATTTTCAATACGATTTTGGATATCCTTTGATAGATCTTCAAGCTGTGATTGAACATTATCAAAATTAATATTTAGATTTCGCATTTTTTCAAAAAGGTCAATTAGTAGCTGACGATCTTCTTCACTTAATTGAACATTTAAGGTTTGGAGCTTTTCATCAATCAATTGCTCCAATTCTTCCTTTGTTGCTGGTTTTTGTTCGGCAATTTCTTTCTTTATTTCCGTTAGCAGCTCACTTACCTTATCTTCATCGAGCCCTTCTTTTTTGGCTAGATCTGTAGCTAGCGTTAGTTCTTCATTCGCTACTTCGGTACGCTCTTGATTCAGTTCGCTACCTTCACCCTCGTCGTAAGCTTTATAAATACCAACAAGAGCGGAGTGTCCACTTACCTTAACTGGAGATGCTACATCTACGACTGCGTCCTCAATCCCCGCAGTCAATAAAGCATTGGCATACATTTCACTCGTTACTTCTGTAATGTTTTCTGGTGTGACTTGGTTAATAACCAGTCCTTCCCCTTTTTCCTTACGAGTAATCTTTGCGGAGGAGTACATATTTGAGTTTTTATCTCCATCAATATAATAAACAAGGTCTTCCCCTGTTACGGTAATTTCAGTTACTTTACTTGTATCCTTCACCCCGAGCAGGTCTCTTACCTCTGCTTTCTGGCTGTCGGACAAGGCTTCACCATATACAACAATCGGAAGACCAAATTTTTCATTTATACTTTCTTCGTCATTTGAATCAGTTGAGGCATAAACCAATTGATTTGAACTGACCACTACAAAAGCTAGGGCAACCATACAAATCCATTTTATCAGCTTCATTTTCTTTCCTCCTAATAGTGTTAAGCAAGTACTCTCTATCCTATGTTCTTGACTAATTAATATTTCAATTATATCGTTTGAACAAATGAAAAGATAAATGAGTATACCAGTTGGTAAGCCTCCGCAACGGTCATATCCTCACGAAAACCTGGAAGTGTATGTAGGGAAAAATTGATATTCCAAATGCCTTCTTGCGCGTCGAACATTAAGTCTACAGGCTCTTCAGGATCTTCTGAGTGTTGTGTAAAATAGTCTCTAAGCTGTGAGGAAAACTTCTTTTGAATTTTAAGACCGAGCATTACATCGTAGGTTCCAAATAAGTCGTCAACTTCAAAGGAAATCGCATCGATTCCAATTAACGTGAACCATTTCGATTCCATATATAGAAACTCATTCATATGTTCCTTAAAATACGTAATAGGCTCATTTAAGAAGTTCGCATTTTCCTCTCCCAGAAATTCTTCTGTTTCCTTATTTGAGCGTTCCATATAGGCATCAAGAAACCTAGATTTCCCGTCAATTTTGACAACTTCCGTATCAGAGTTGGTTAATCCATTGTTTATGACAAAATCGTATTCCTCTGGATATAATTCAACCTTGCTTTGATTTTTCATTAAATTCTGTAATGATTCTTTTAACATGAGAGAATCCTCCTAAGTAATTGCTATCTTCAGTTTTTACAAACTCACTTCAATGCATACCGGGCAGTGGTCACTTCCCATTACATCGCAATGAATCTGTGAGTCTATTAAATTCGTAGCAATCCTATTTGATAAAATAAAATAATCAATACGCCATCCGATGTTCCTTTCTCGGACCTTGCTCATATACGACCACCAAGTGTACGTATCTTTTTGTTCTGGATATAAATAGCGGAAGGAGTCCACAAAGCCAGAGCTTAGCAGGTTGGACATTTTACCTCTTTCTTCCGTAGTAAAACCAGAGTTTCCAATATTGCTTTTTGGATTTTTTAAATCAATCTCTTCATGGGCCACATTTAAATCCCCACAATAAATGACCGGTTTTTTCTTATCTAGTTGAGTTAAGTAGTCAGATAATTCATCCTCCCATTGCAAACGGAGGGGCAATCTAGCTAAATCACGTTGTGAATTTGGTGTATACACATTTACTACGTAGAAATTTTCATACTCAAGGGTAATAATTCGCCCTTCTGACTGGGATTCATGTTCACCCACACCATATGAAACGGAGAGTGGTTTATGTTTTGTAAAGATGGCTGTCCCTGAATAACCCTTTTTTTCTGCGTAATTCCAAAATTGATAATAACCCTCTAACTCTAAGTCAATTTGACCTTCTTGCAGCTTCGTTTCTTGTATTGAAAAGAAATCTGCATTCATTTCATTAAAATAGTCTAGAAAGCCTTTTTTTACACAAGCTCTTAAACCATTCACATTCCAAGATATAAACTTCATCTATCTTTCTCCTCTATCTAAATCTGAGGCTCATTTTACTATAATTTATAACGTCTGTCCAAAATAAGAAAAGCGCAAGCGCCCGTTTTGCGCACGACAGGACTGGAGCGCTCTGACTGAGATAAAGGAAACACGGAGAGCGCTAGCGATCCGATGTTGACTTATCGTAGGGAAGAGAGCGAAGTACACTAGTCGCTGGGCGCTGGAGCTAGACAATGTTTAAAGTTCAATAATTTATCCTTTTTTATCTTCAAAAAAAGGATGCACGTTTCTGCATCCTCATTTTTAGGTTTGTATAAACTGAAGAATTTCCTGCTTTTTCTCCTTGTAAACTTGTCTGCCTAATTCTATTAGCCATTCAATTGTCTCTACCTGGTCAAAAGGAACTTCTTTGCCTAAATCCGTATTTAATCGTAAGTAGTTTTCTCCAAGTAAATGTTGACACTGATACGAGATAGATTCAGACGATAAATGAAGGGCAAGGTCCAAGAGCTTTGGTGTAAAGGTCATCGTATGGAACCGGAAAGGCATCCAATGCTTAATCCCCCACAAATGAGATTTTTTAGAATTGAAATTGATTTTTTGTTGACCAAGTCCAATCGATAATATTTTTATTTGTTTCATTTCTAATTCGTAATGGTTTATTGCTTCCGTAATACATACGAGTGAAGGATTGTTGGCCCAAAGGCCTCCATCAATGGTAATGACTTGATTATTTATATTGTTAGGTGGAAAATAAATAGGAGCAGAGCATGAGGATAGAACAGCGTCCCAGAGCTTTATATGATCATTTTCGCCTTTTTCATGAATGGCATAATGCGATCGATGAACATATGGTTTCCCTTCAGTTACATTAACTGCAGGAATTAAAAGTGGAATACCTACATCAGCAAGCGATTGCTCCTTGAAGGCTTTTTGAATAAAGCGGCGTAGATCACGATCACTATAAATACTGCGAAACAAGCCAATTCTTGCTTTTCGTTTGAAAATTTTTCTTCCATAGTGACGGTACCCCTCGAGGAGTTCATCCATTTCCCTTTTTACCGCAATGGAAGCAGCTATGATTGAGCCTGTACTTGTACCCGCAACAAGGTCAATGGAATCGCGAATGTTCGTTCCTATATCCTTTTCTAATTCCTGAAGAATGGCAACTGCAAAAACCCCTCGAATTCCTCCACCATCAATACATAACATCTTCATGTTTTCACCTTTTACAAGTAGTTTAATCTTGTTTATTAAGGCCTCCCCATTTTAGTTGTAAATGTGCTATTTCCTCTTCATATGAGACGACTAGATATCAACAGTACGCTCTTCCATTCTTTCTTAACTTCCCCAAATAGAAAAAAAACAACCATTTACATGATTGTTTTTTCGCTATAAATGATTAATTTTTTTTAGTTGCTTCAAAAACAGACACAACAGGTGGAGCATCAAGATAGGTTGAGCTTACCTTACCCCATTCTTTATAGTGCGGAGTTTCGTTATGAAACTTAATCGCTTCCATGTCCTTCCATTCCTCTAATACGACAAATGTATTAGTATCCGTGGTTAACTCATATAGTTCATATCGGATATTTCCCTCTTCCGCTTGTGAACCCTCTACCAACGGCTTAACCACTTGCAAGAATTCTTCACGTTTTTCTGGCTTTATTTTTAAATGTGCATGAATAATATTCATCATGAATGCCTCCTTTTTCAACTTCTTTTATTTTAGCAAAATTTCGGTTAAATTGGGAATAATAGCTATGAGGTGATGCATGATGAAAATAAAAACTATAGTTATTTGTTTCGTATTCTTCCTTCTAGCCCCACTTGCTAGTTTTGCCGAACAAAAGCCTGTTGAGATTTTTGATATCGAAGAAGGAAAAGTGGTTCAAGAGAGTCCTGCAACTTCTGATATTCAAAAGGAAACAGAAAAAATCATTAAAAGTATTTCAGGCGTGTACAAAAATCTAGATCCCCTTCCGAAAAAAGGTGTGATGGTCAAGATACCTCTAGATCCACCCATCACTTTAAAAAATGAATGGTTCAATGATTTTGTCAATGAAGCTGTTCTTATTTTCTCATATGAGGAGGAAGATCCATATATCCTCATTTGGGATGACGAAAACCGTCCTCACTTTTACACGTTTAAAGCACCAACAGAGAAGTTAATGAAGTTATTAAAGTATCAACCCAAAGAAAAGGAATAGAACCTAGGGCTGTTTCCCTAGGTTCTTTATTGATTGGCTATTATTGATATCATTCGGTCTTCTACTTTTTTGGCTTTATCTTCATCTATCACATTATTTATTAGGATAGAAAATATCAAGTTGCCCTTTGATTTCGTCCTTACATAACCCGAAATGGAACTTACTGTCGTTAACGTTCCGGTTTTTGCCACAACATTCCCTACTAAAGGTTCTTGCTTCATCCGATATCGTAATGTTCCACCCACCAGTTTTTCCTTTGCTCCAGCTACTGGCAAGGCACGATAATAGCTTGGAAACCAGCTTTTTGATTGAATGGAGAACAACAGCTTTGTGAGTTCATTCGGTTGTACTAAATTCACATGAGAAATCCCTGAACCATCTCTTATCACTTGGTTGGCAAATTCCATTCCAAATGGGGTTAGCTTTTCATTCATAACAGCTAATCCTGCTTCAAAACTACCCGTTCCTTTTATAACCTTCCCCATTTCCTTCATCAATAGCTCACCGTGGCCATTATTGCTAAGCTTCATAAAAGGGAGTAATAACTCTGCAAGTGATATCGATTTGTGCTCGTTGATTAAACGCGCATTACTTGGTGTCACTCCTAGGCGATATCCTTTTTCAACTTTGATACCAACTTTTTTTAACTCCTCTTCAAAAAGATGAACAACAAATTTACTAGCTTCGAAAACCGCTATCCATTCACTTTCACTTGTACCACCTTGAGGAATTTGACCAGAAATGGTAATGGTATTGGTAGAGTGATCCCTTGAGAACGTAAGGTCCTCCTTACTATCTTTTGCGCTAGTTACTGCTTCATTTATAACATGAACATATGTATTTTCCGGCTTCATCGTAAAGCTTACTTTTTCTCCCACTCTCTTTGCTGGCTTTACTTCTAATGCAACTGTTCCCGCATCATAATCCTGATCAGGCGATAAAGTTAATGCAGATATTTCTGCTCCATAATAGGCTTCTTCATCGCTCCAAGGCATATCAATAGAATAACGAATATCATCATACCTTGTATCGTCTCCAAGGATTTGTCCACCAATTCTTTTAATTCCGATCTCTTTGAGGCTTTGAGCAAAAGCTTGTAAATCAGCTTGCTGTAGGGTAGGGTCCCCACCTCCCTGTAAAATAACATCTCCCTTTAGAACTCCTTTTTCAATCGTTCCATTTACAAAAAGCTTGGTAGAGAAAGTATAGTTTTCTCCAAGCACTTCCAAAGCACTAGCCGCCGTGAATAACTTTAAATTGGAAGCAGGTCGAAGTCTGGTTGATCCGAGATGATCATAAATTAATTCACCTGTTTGTTGGTTTCTAATACTCACACCTACCATTGCTCCTGCTAAAAGTGGCTCTTCATTAATAAACGAATCCAATTGCTGACTAAGAACTGAGTCTTGAGTATTTGCTTTTACATGGGGAGCAGTAGCAGTGAGAGCAGGTAATAACCATGTAAATAGTAGGCTTAAGACGATGACTATGATTTTATACCGGTACAATATCTCTGCTCCTTTATTAATCGTTTCAGTCCTACTAATATATGTTATAGAAATTCAATCTATGTAAATCTACTCTATTTTTTTCATTACCATACGCTCCCAAAGTCGCCATGGAAGACAGTTCTTTACGAACAAAGTAAATCTTACTCCCTTTCCAATTGGGTACCTTAGCTTTGTCGAGGATTGTTTGCAGATTTTTATAATGAGATTAGCTACCTCTAATGGGTCGCCATATGAGGCTTCTCCCTTTTCCAGATGTAACGATAGTTTTTTCATATAAGAAAAGTAGGGTGAATGCGTCTGCAATGATTTATCTGTTATATGCTTTCCAGACGACCAAATACTCGTTTGAAAAGAACCGGGTTCCACTAACACCACATCAATACCAAAAGGCCCTACCTCCAATCTTAAGCTCTCGCTCCATCCCTCTAACGCATGTTTGGACGCTACATAGGGTGATAGTCCCGGAAAACCAACTCTTCCACTAATACTGCTAACATTAATAATTTTCCCGTTCCTTAGTTCTCGCATATAAGGAAGGCATAATTGTGTGACAGAAATCGCTCCGAACACATTCGTTTCAAACTGCTGCCGATACTCTTCGATCGGTATCTCTTCAGAAAATCCAGCGCCAGCATAACCTGCGTTATTGACTAACACATCTACTCGACCAAGCTCTCTAAGTTTCTCTTTAAATACTAGTAAAGAATGGTCGTTTGTTACATCCAAAGGAAAGACCTCTATAAGTTGTGTAACCCTTGCTTCTCCTGCCCTCTCTAGTAAAGCTAACTTTTTATCTACATTTCTCATTGTCGCAACTACATAATAATTCTGTTTAGCTAGCTCAATACTGGTTAGCATGCCAAAACCACTTGATGCACCTGTAACAACAGCTATTTTTTTACCGATCATAAATGTCCCCCATTTGCTTTATATAGCTTATTTTAGCAAAAAAAAGCCAAGGACCCATCATTAGGAACCTTGACCATTTTTATCGTAGAAAAAGGAAATGACTATAGAAAAAGAAAGATGACAACTTCCTCGAGTATAAGCCATATACTTTTCTAAGAGCATGCGAAAGTAGGTGGCGGTTTGTCTCACAATCAAAAGGAAATATTTCTGTTTCAAAACCTTCAAGAAAATCATATGTCATTTGAAGATATATTTGAAAGAATTATTACGTTTATGCAGCTGCACCCCAGTGGTAACTACCGACTGATGGTTGGTACAGACTCACAGGTTCATCATAATCGTACCCTTTTTATAAGTGGAGTTGTCATTCAAAACATCGGTAAAGGTGCCTGGGCCTGTATTCGGAAGGTTGTAGAACCTAGAGAAATGAAACAGCTTCATGAGAGGATTTCCTATGAAACGACTCTTACCGAAAGAATTGTGTCCCTATTTACCGAAGCACATAAAAATCGTCTTATTGATATCGTTCTTCCCCATATATACCATGGTGCCTCGTTCACGATGGAAGGACATATTGATATTGGTTCAGGTCAGCGAAACAAAACCCGTGAATATGTGGAAGAAATGGTCACAAGAATCGAATCAATGGGTTTTGAACCTAAGATCAAGCCTGACTCCTTCGTTGCCTCCAGCTATGCAAATCGTTATACAAAATAATCTTTATGATCTTTTATAGCGTGCTGAATGGCATTGGTCACAAATAGGAAATTCATAATTCCATGGCAAATGACGTCCACAACTACGGCATTTTTTTGCAAATGAACCAACATCTGTTTGAAGCTTTTCATGGACCTCGTCACTCAACTCATCCCTTACTCTTTCCCAATAAATTGCCTCCGTTCTCCGATCTAACCGATATAAAAACAATAAATGTAATCCTAATTTTTTATACGATAACTCGAGGTCCTCCAATGTTCGCTTTTTTATATTTGGCTCTGGCAGGTCTTCGTTATTGATGATTGCAAAAATCGTTTCATACCATTGCTGAATTAAGGCTTGCTCCCTTGATGCAAACGGAAGATGTAAAAATCCATATAAATCCTGTAAAGAAAGACGGGCTTCAATTTCAGTTTCTTTCACAATGTTGTATAGCTCCCGCTCTTCAGCTAAGCTTGCCTTTTCCGTACCCCTTGGATTTTTAAAGCGATCCCATAATTCAAAAAAAGTACCAAGATCACGATAATACGTTTGAAACCTTTCCAACACTCCGGTTGTAGGGGCAATTGCAAAAGTATGAACTGGTTCATCTTCTTGTTCTAGTTTCCTTCTCATAAGCCGGATATCCTTTGTAAATGCCACTTTTCCAACATCATAAATCCCTTTTCTGCCTGCCCTCCCGGCAATTTGCTTGATTTCCTGTGAAGTTAAAAGCCTTCTTCTTGTACCATCAAATTTCTCATTTTCTAAAAATACAATTCGACGTATCGGTAAATTAAGACCCATCCCAATTGCATCCGTTGAAACAATGACCTTCGACTTTCCTTCAATGAATTGTTGAATTTGTTTTTTTCTTGTCTCAGGGGGCATGCTTCCATAAATCACACTGACCGAATGACGATCGTTTTGAAGTCTTGATGCCGTTTCTAACACTCTTCGACGAGAAAAGCAAATTAGTGCATCGCCCTTTCGCACATGTTTGATGGAAAATTCATTTCCTTCCACCTCAAGCGGAATGTCCCGTTTATATTCATGAATTTCCGCTTTCGATTCTCCTAGTAATTGTAAAATCATATTTTTCGAATTTCTGCTACCTATGATATGAACTTCTCGAGCTCTTGCCTTCGTAATCGCCTTAAACCACGAAAACCCTCTATCCTTATCAGTAATCATTTGAGCTTCATCAATAACTATACAATCGTATCGATCTTTTTCATGGAACATTTCAACGGTTGAAGCAATGTGGCTTGCTCCTGGAGTCAATTTCTCTTCTTCACCTGTTTTTAAAGAACATGGTATGCCTTCCGCATTTAATTTATCATATACCTCAAGTGCAAGAAGTCTAAGTGGTCCAAGGTAGAGGCCGCTTGTTGCTTTTTTCATTCTTTCAAGAGCATGGTGTGTTTTACCCGTATTTGTTTCTCCTACATGGATGACATATTCAACATTTGGATCATAGATCACTCCATATTCCCTGCCAAATATATCGTCCATCATCCGCTCTTCTTCTTCGATCTTTCTTTGTCGTTCAGCCTCCTCCTCGGCTTTCCGTTTCTCTCTTTCTGCTTTTTGATCTTCATATAATTTGCTATGAAAATCAAGATCATAAGGTGTATCCACTGCTTGTAACAAGTGATCAATATATTCATCTTCTAATTCAGAAAGCATTTTGGAAAATAGAGATTCAAGCTCTTCTTCCACAAGCTCCTTCATCTTTGATTTCGAAAGAGTTTGGCCAGTTAGCTGGATATAATCATTTTTCGTTTCATCATCAAGATTTGTCATCACTTTTGATGGAGCAAGAGACAAAAGATTTTTCCAAACGAAGGAACTATATAAGTCGCCATAGGTTTCATATTCATAATAAAACCTGCCATCATAATTCGTTTTTTGAATATCCCCTGTTAGCTCATCCAAAAAGAGAGAAAAGGACTGTTCACGAAGTTCCTCAAAGCTTCCTTCTATTTCAAGCTTCTCTTCTAATGCATATGTATCAAGCCTTTTATATCTAGGCTTGGATTGAAGATCTGCTTTCATCTGTAATCCAACTATATATCTAATATACAAATAAAGACCTTGATAGCCGCTAGAGAATACATCCGAAGCCTTTTCCTTTATCGCTTCTAGGACAGACTCCTTTTTAATTAATTTCTGAGTCGCTTCTTTTCTTTTTTGAACCTGCTCCATTGTATGGTCATATAAATCATTCCATTTTTCGAATTCCTGAGCATATGTTTCCTCGAGCCAGTCAGTCACTTTAAAAGGGGCATACTCTCTGACTTCTGTTCGAAACAGGTGGTCAATCATTTTTCTAGCCATTCCCTCTGTTTCAATCCCACGGTCCTGCAAAAAATCCTTTTTATCTACTCGGGGAACCTGGTTAGACACTCTTGTAAGCCAAACATTTACCCATATTTGATCCAAATAATGACCCCTTGCCCGTAAATACTCCTCAAAGTTAGGCCTCTCTTCCTGTTGCTCGAAGAATGACTCTATATCCTGATGGATTTTCATTTTTGTATGTACAATACTTTCATCATGTATTTTTTGTAATAACATTTTTCACCCTCCAAATAACCATCTAATCAATTAACCATACCATTATTTAATATTGTTTTAAATCATATGGCTTTTTATCCTATTATTGACCTTTGCGTACTATCAAAAAAGATGCTATGATTATTTTGCTCCCTCCGAACATTCGCTTGTTGCGGGACACTTAACCATGTACGGACGGAGGGAGTTGGTGTCTGCTTAGCAGACACCATTTTTAATAACAAAAGGGGCGAATTTCTGTGAGTGTACATAAAGCTTTATCTGATCATGCGAAAAAACTAAACGCTATTTTAACCCAATACGCAAATCTTGACCGTGAACGGGAATTCTACATAGAAGAAGCATTATCTCTTTATGAAAGAGGCCTTCCCTTCACTACCGATAATATTAATTCTATTACGATTCAAATGAACAAACTTTCTAATAAAATTGAAAATCTTCCACCTCGAAAACTTGTAACCAAGGAAATGGTCGAAGAATATGCAAATAGACGAAAATAAGTGAAGCAGAAGGCCGTGACCTTCTGCTTTTTGTTTTTTAAAAAATTGCACTTCTTTTGGCGAAATAAAAGAAGTTTTGTCGCCAAGATAGGAAATTCAATTTTTAAAGAAGAACATTACTATAAAGGAGTTGAGACTATGAATACGAGTTCGGTTGCTAAACAATTAGGAGTTTCTTCAAGTACCGTAAAACGTTGGGTAAAACAATTAAAACTAAACTTAGAGAAAAATGATATGGGGCATTTCACCTACCAACAAGAAGACATTGACCTATTAATGACTTATAAGGAACAGCAAAACGAAGCTTTACTCGTTTACAATGAAATTGCGGCTGGTAAAGACTATTTACGAAGAGGCTCAGTTCATACATCCATTGTTGATGAAAATACGGTCCTTCTCAATCGTATCAAATGTCTAGAGTCCATTATTCAGTCAAAGGCGGACCAGGTCGTGGAATATCAGATACTCCAACATCGGAGAGAAATGGAGGAAATGCAAGCTACCCTTGAAAAACTTGAAGAGAGAATTCGATTATTAGAAACACAACAAGTACCTCCTTCATCCCTTATTACCCCTTCCGAACAACCCATAAATATAAAGCCTCGAAGAAAGAAAAAACAGAGTATCCTACAAAGTGTTTTCCGTTCTTCCACCCAACACAGTTCTTAGCATCTAAGATGTGTTTTTTTTTGCGTTTTTACAGAAACTAATATAAAAGACATGAGAGGGTATGAAAAGTCAAGTATTCAGTTCAGAAGCCTTGATTTTAAAGAAATTATGAACGACTTGTGAAAAAACCTGTATTTTTTCGACAAAATTCTTTCCTATTTAATAGTTTTCGTATAAAATTAATCTCGTTTGGATGAAGTGATATATAACTGGAGGTTACATGATGGTTTTCAAGAAGAAAGACAAGTTTAATACTTTGTTAAGCAGCATTGCACAAAACCTTAAAGAAGGTGCAGATTATTTCGCTGATTACAAGTTGAAAAATGTGAGCGATCTAAAAATATTCTCCGAGACATTAAAGGACTACGAAACTAAAGGAGATACATATGTACACGAAGTAATAAAAGAGTTAAATAACGCTTTTATTACTCCTATTGAGCGTGAAGACATCCTTCTTCTAGCTATGAGTATGGATGATGTAATCGATGGAATTGAGCATTGTGCAGCTATGTTTGAAATGTACAATATTACTCAAGCTGACGAATTCATGGTGAAGTTTGTAGAGGCTATCAGAAACTGTGCGATTGAAATTCAGCAATCGGTTGAACTGCTTTCAACAAAAAAGCTTCCATCAATTCGTGAACACGCGATTAAAATTAAAGACTATGAGTCAAAATGTGATGGAATCCTTCGCCAGTCAATCAAGCATTTATTCTCAGTAGAAAAAGATCCAATTCGTGTTATTCAATACAAAGAAATTTACGAAGAACTTGAAGAGATTGCTGATAGCTGTCAAGGCGTGGCAAACACACTTGAAACCATCATCATGAAAAATGCATAAGGGGACATACTAACATGGATGCATTATTTGTGATAACGATTTTAATAGTGGTCGGTGCCCTTGCATTTGACTTTATTAATGGCTTTCACGATACAGCAAATGCGATTGCGACTGCTGTTTCTACAAAAGCGTTAAAACCAAGGCACGCGATTATCCTTGCTGCAGTCATGAACTTCTTGGGAGCAATGACCTTCACAGGTGTTGCAAAAACAATAACAAAAGACATTGTCGATCCCTTCACTCTTCAAAACGGATCACTTGTTATTTTAGCCGCCTTAATTGCAGCCATTTTTTGGAACTTACTAACTTGGTATTATGGTATTCCAAGCAGCTCGTCTCATGCCATTATCGGATCCATTGCGGGTGCAGCTATTGCTGCTGCCGGATTCACTTCATTGAATTACAATGGATTCTTAAAAATCTTACAAGCTTTGATTTTATCTCCGATCCTTGCGTTTGTCGCTGGATATATCGTTTACAGTATTTTTAAAGTGATCTTTAAGAACAATAATTTAGCTAAAACTAACAGAAGTTTCCGTACTTTTCAAATTTTCACAGCTGCCCTGCAAGCTTATACACATGGAACAAACGACGCTCAAAAAGCGATGGGGATTATTACGATGGCATTGATCGCCAACGGGTTTACTACTTCTACGGATATTCCTTTCTGGGTTCAATTTTCCTGTGCGGTAGCCATGGGATTAGGAACAAGTGTTGGTGGTTGGAAAATCATCAAGACAGTTGGTGGAAAAATCATGAAAATTAGACCTGTTAATGGGGTAGCCGCTGACTTAACTGGAGCAATGATCATTTTTGGTGCAACGTATATTCACCTACCAGTAAGTACAACGCATGTTATTTCGTCCTCCATTTTAGGAGTGGGTGCTTCTCACCGTCTGAAGGGTGTGAAATGGGGAACAGCTCAAAGAATGCTAATCACTTGGGTTATTACCTTACCAATTTCAGCGACTATCGCAGCCCTATGCTATTTTGTCCTTAATATGATTTTTTAAATCAATATAAAAACTTCGAGTTCACGACTCGAAGTTTTTTATATTTTTCTAATATTTTTCTTTTGTTTATTCATTACCTCATAAGATTTATCAATAATATCAGTAAGTACATCACCTTTATAGACTCTTCCTATTTTTGTATGCTCCTGATAATACTCAACAATTTCATCAAGTTTTTCTAATGTTTCTTTTGTCACTCGCACATTTAGTTGGACTCTTTTCTCTTCTCCCATCCCTGCAACCATCCTCCTAGTTCTTTTTTATCAATTTGCTAGCATCTGCTAACATAATTATATCAATATAAACAACAATGTCTATCAAAAAAAGATGCCCGTTTTCACGGACATCTTTTAACGTTTTTATTCTTTTGTATCTAACGGCTTTAATTTCGCTTCTATACTGCTTCTTTGCGCTTCAAAATATGGAGGAAGAGCGAGACGTTCTCCAAGATGCTCAAACGATTCATCTCCCTCAAACCCTGGACCATCCGTCGCTAATTCGAATAGGATTCCATTAGCCTCTCGAAAATATAAAGACTTAAAGTAATATCTTTCTACAAATCCTGAGCTAGGGATTCGCAACTCTTTTAAATACTGAACCCACTTTCTCAATTGTTCTTCATTTTCCACTCGAAAAGCTACGTGGTGAACACTTCCACGTCCTGGTCTTTCCACAGGAAGATCTGACTCTTCAAGGACATGTATTTCGGCTCCGGTTCCTCCTAACCCGGTTTCAAATACTGTCACTTTCTTTTCTTGTATCATATAGGTTCCTACTTCCCTGAATCCTAAAACCCGAGTTAAAATCATAGATGTGGATTCAAGCTTTGCTACCGTCAACATCACAGGACCCAATCCTATAATTGCGTGTTCAACGGGAACTGGACTTTTCTCCCAAGGCCTTCCCCCTTCAACACCATGATTATTCTCGTCTGATACAAGCATCAATCTTTGACCTTCAAAATCCTTAAATGTAAGAGATAATCTTTCGTATACCTTTTGTTCCTCATATTCTACACCTAAGGAATCAAATCTTTCCTTCCAATACTGAATCGCAGAATCTGATGGAACACGTAGAGAAGTGGTTGAAATACTATTTGTACCGTATCTTGTTTGGCCTGCATGAGGTATTTCAAAAAATGTCAGATCGGTGCCTGGATTCCCTCGTTCATCTGCATAAAATAAATGATAGACAGACGTATCATCTTGGTTTACGGTTTTCTTCACAAGTCGTAAACCGAGTGTTTTTGTATAAAATTCATAATTTCCCTTTGCGTTAGCTGTTATGGCGGATACATGGTGTTGTCCTTTTAAAGGTAATAACTGCTCCAATATTAGCACTTCCTTATCTTTAATTAAAATATCTCAATTTAAAAGTATTTATTTTATTGTGCACTATTTTACATCTGATTGCAAATAATAAATTTCTCTTGTACTTAATGTTTAGTCGTGTTATAGTTATGAAGCGATGAGCTGAATTGCATAAGTCGAGAGACGCTCCTTTATTGGAATACACGAATGTGGCGTGTAGTCTCGTCGCCGCAATACGCAGAAAAGACTCCTACGGGGGTCTTTTCTTTTTTATTTCTATAGCTGTGATAAAAAATAGGTGCAAAGCCTTTCTGAATGGACTCGGACAGATATATATGGTGGCAATGTTCCATTGGCAGCTTCATAAGGGACTCCAAGCCAGAATATTTTGTTATCCACCATGACAAAAGGAAACGGTGGTTGTTTCTCTTCTTGTCTAAATATTGGCTTAACGGAGGAGCCTTGTAGAAGGCGGTTCCACTCATCTGATAATACTTTTCCTTCTGGGAGAGAAACGAGAATTTCAGATTTGGCTGACCTTACATCGCTCATCAATTTCTCAAGCTTTTTTGCATGCATCCAGGATACTTCTTCATGTTGATTTTTTATCCAGTTACCTATTTGCCCAGAAGTGATAAGCTGATTCGTACTTTCCTGAAATTCTACTAACTTTCGAATCGTTTTATCTCGGTATACCTTCTGTTTTATGTAATTTCGGTTAGCAAGATGAACAAATTTTCCCTTTGTCCTTGTCACTGCCACATTAATTAACCTCTCACTCTCTTTGCCGGTTAATAACATGCTCGGCCTACTTTCAGGAAACGAATCAACCGTATCAAAAACTATTACTTCCCTTTCACTTCCTTGAAATTTGTGTACCGTTGCAGATAGAATCTCCCCATTCTGAAGCTGTTGATTGTATAAATCTTGTAACAGTGTATCCATTAGTTCTGCTTGGGCACGGTACGGAGTCGTATACCCTATATTTTTAGAACCACCCACATATAATTCATGAATGACTTGAAATGAGAGCAAAACCTGCAACAAATTAAATCGTGATCCTGACGTGGAACGCATACAATACTCCCCCATATGGCTCGTATCTAATAAGATCGACGCCATCTTTGGAAATGGAGCTCTGTTTGCGATCGGCTCTCTTACGGTGTACATACTTTTGTAATCTTTTACCATACCAAAATATACAAATTGGTTTGTAAATGCGGAGATGTCAGGATGCATTCTCCTTTGTTCAGATAGCAAAAATAAATGAGGATGCAAAGCCCCCTCTTTTAACCCCTCTACAACTCCAGACTTATTAAACACATCCTCTTTTAACCATTCATTTACTAGAGGGTGATTGGCATGTGCAATGGGTGGAAGCTGTTTAAAATCACCACATACAATGCTCTTTTTTCCTAAAGAAACTGCGAATGCAACTTGCGGAATATATGCCATGCTTACCTCGTCTATAATAACGAGATCATATTCCTTTTCATAAATAGAGGGATCTGTTGCAGCTTTTGCGAGTGTAGTTCCGATTACCTCTGCATCTTTTACAAACGTCATTTCTTTCGCACGAATTTTATCTAGTACTTGAGCTAGCTTTCTTTCTACTTCTAAAAGTGTTTCAGAGTCTCTAGTGGAGAAAGAACCTCCTAAATCTTTTTTTAGTAGATGCCTCTCATTTCTAATTTCTTCTCTTTGCTTTGAAAGTTCAGGGTGATCTTTTTTTAATAAAAAATCAATAGTTAAAGGAGTGTCCTGTAATATTTCACTTACTTGTGATCCATATCGAAGAAGTTCTCCAACCTGTAGCTTATTTTGTTTGTCAACAAAACGCATTATCTCTAACATTAACACATCAACAGCTTGGTTACTTTGAGACAAAACAAGAACCTTTTTCCCTTTTAAATATTTATTTGCAATAACCCTAGCTAGTGTGTATGTTTTTCCAGTTCCAGGTGGGCCCCAAACAAAGGTAATTGGATTGTATTTTGACCTGAGCACAAGCTCATGTACATTCGTTTTTATTTTTTCTATTGGATGAAGCGGCACCATGGTAGGCTCCAACATTTTTTGAATCCTGGTCCTTTTCTTCTTGCTTGAACGAATGTCTTGAAGTCGATTAATTAATTCATCTAAAAGTTCCCATGGATCATATTGGAGCATGAGTTCACTTAAGACAGCTCCAATATATTGTTCGAGTTCTACCATCATACTTTTTCCTTCTGATGATAAAACTCTACCTGCAATTTTTCGCTCTCCCCACCATAACGTTACTTTAGACCCAATTGGAATACTCGTCGTTGTTGATGCCGTATTAAAATAATAAATATAAGGTGCCCTCTCGTTAATCGCGTAGCCATGAGTAAGGCGATACCTTGTGCTACCGTACTTTTTCAAATATGAAATCTCTATTTGCAGTGCCTTCTGCCAAAGTTGTAAATAAGTTGCCATCTTTGTCTTCCCTTTTATTAATAGTAAAAACTCAGAGCGTACACACTGAGTTTCGTCCCGAGCTCATATTATAGCTTTAATTGGTACAAAAAAATAGGTTTAATTGTTATATTCAGATAGGCTTGGAATTGGCATATGGTCGTCCTTGAACAACTCTTGGCCCTCTTCAAGCGCAAAGTTTCGTCCGAGTGGCAGCTTGAACATATCAATATCAACGATGTATTTTGGACGGCGTTTGGATTCTTTGTATATTTTTCCGATATATTCCCCGATTAAACCAATAGCGATTAATTGAAGACCACCAATCAGCCAAATAGATGTGATAAGGGAAGTCCAGCCAAGCTCTGTATTTCCAAAAAACTTTAAACTTAGAAAATAAAGTGCAAAGAAAAGACTGATAAAAAAAGATACTAAACCTCCAACGAGGACTAACCGAATCGGAGTAACTGAAAAGGAAGTAATTCCATTAAATGCAAACGATAGCATTTTACGTAATGGATATTTACTCTCACCTGCTGTTCGTTCTTTTCTTTCATAGAAAACCTTTGTAGATTGAAAACCAAGGAGCGGAATAATTCCTCTTAAAAACATATTCACTTCTTCAAATCCTTGTAGGTACTCTGCTGCACGCTTACTCAATAAACGATAGTCCGCATGATTATAAATAAGTTCTACTCCCATTTTGTTCATTAACTTATAGAATGATTCAGCAGTAAATCTTTTAAAGAATGTATCTGAATCACGCTTCTCTCTTACACCGTAGATAACTTCATATCCCATCTGATATTGCTCGATAAACTCCCGCATAACATAAATATCGTCCTGTAGATCCGCATCAATCGTAATGATAGCGTCAGATGACTCTGTTGCTATGTGAATTCCGGCTAATAAGGCATTTTGATGTCCCACATTTCTAGACAATTTGACTCCCTTAATCATTCCGTTTTTTAACGTTTCTTTATAAATTAGTTTCCATGTTTGATCTTTACTACCGTCATCTACAAACAGGATCTTACTCTTAGGAGAAATTAGCCCATCATCTACCATACTAGTCAACAAGTTGGATAACTCAGAAATGGTTTTATGTAATATTTCTTCTTCATTGTAACAAGGTACAACGATCGTTACGTTTGTTGGATTCAAAGTATTGCTCCTCCTAGCTGTTTAATATAATTTGTATAAATAAATGGTCCAAGCAGAGTTTTCCGATTGGAATATTTTTTCAAGCTGTAATTTGTTTTCATTCGCATTCTTAATAGGCATTGCTGAAAATACATACTCTCCACCTAATTCCTTTAATTTAGATGGCTGCAGCTGCAAATTTTTTAGAGTTTTAGAAGAATTCTTTTTGACCATATAATGCTTTCCAATTTGGGCTGTAAAAATATAGCATCTTCCCCCCCATTCATCGAAATATCTTTTGATTTTTTTGTTCTTACTTAATTCCTTTTCAATAATAGTTCGAAATTGATGCTTATAAGTTAAAGGATAGAAGTTATTATACGTATCAAGTGTGTAGAAACCGTTATACTGTGCGATTGCTGGGTGAATTCCGATACTTACCACACGATAGTCGTTTACTGGTCTTCCTATAAACGCTTTTATGTTAGCAAATTGTTCTGTTGCGTAAAATTGTTTTACGGTTGGCTTTCGATGATTAATGATCTCTTCATTAAAGGCAAATAACAGCATGATCTGTGCAACAAGGATGTAACGAATATATCCGTTTTTTTGAATGTATGACTTAATAATGAACAACGCTTGTGCGAAATTGATATAAATAATAAGTGGTCTAAGAAAGTGAAACCTTGCGAAATTAAACGTATTCAAAAAATGAAATCTTTCTACGATCGGAGCCCAACCTTCATAAAACCAAAATGCATACCAAAGGGATAAGAAAAAGTTTATTACGAACAAGGTAAGATACACTTTATGAACTTTCCAACTCTTGTTTTTTAGTACTAAAAAAAGGGCTATTAAGAGAATCGGGAGGATGACTAAACCATGAACGGTCATCACATGTGTATGTCCTAGGATGAAATTCTTAAAGGTTAAGCGAATCACGCGCCATAATGGTAACGTAGCATGAATATATTCATCTCGACTGTTCGGTTCACCAGCAACGAGGAAGGAGCTAACTAGACGATATTCTACGAGTAAAAAAACCAATGCCATGTACACGATAGAAAGAAAAAATCGAATTTGAAGCTTTTTTCTCGTTAAAAGCTCGTAGAACCAAAAGATACCCATCGCTACCAAAAAGAAGAAAAAACCTAGTACAAAGCTAGAATAGAAAGGTAAAAAAGTAAAAATGATTACGTTATTCCAAGTTTTCTTTCCACTATGAACATTAAGGAATGCCCATAAGGCCAAAGGCATACCAAGTGTACTTAACATCCCTGATGGCCAAAAGGGAGTTAACGCAAACGCTAATGCGACACCTATACGAATTACCGTATCAGGACTATTTGAAACAAAGTAATCCCTAAGCAATAAGTACATTCCAAGAAAAGCAAAAAAACGAGTGATCGCCTGACTAATGGCATACGCCGTCATCGTTGGAAGAAAATGATGAAGCCAAACAATTCCACTAAATTCGGTTCCAAATGCATTTCTAGGCAGACCATTTATGACTTGTGGGATTACGGCATCAATCCCTCCAAATAATTCCCCACTACGGGAAAGAACTTTATACCAAGCAAGATTGGAATCCAAGTTATCATGAACTCGTATATGCGCATTTTCTCCTAGTACAAATAAAGGCAGTAAATACACAGCTATAACTACTATTGCGAACATGAACATTCTTCGCTCAAAAACAGTTGAAGATTTGAACAAACTAGCCACCTCATTCAAAAAAGCTCCATTTCTAACTTTTGCATTATTACCGTAATTATTCCATTTTGTTTTTTTACCGAAAAAAAGCCCCCTTGAGGGGAGCTTTCTTACTACTTCTTAATAAACATTTGTGTCCAATGGTTTCCAGCTTCCACATAACCAACACCAATATGTGAATAGTTACCACTTAAAATGTTTTTACGGTGTCCTTCACTATTCATCCAAGCCTGGACAACTTCCTCAGGAGTTCTCTGTCCTTTTGCAATGTTCTCTCCAGCACTTTGATACGTAATTCCGAAATCACGCATCATATCGAATGGAGAGCCGTAAGTTGGACTGGTATGCGAGAAATATCCTTTTTGTTGCATGTCACGTGATTTCTCACGAGCTACGTTACTAAGTTTTGTATCAGCTTGAAGCGCAGGTAAACCAGCTTTTTTACGTTCCGCATTCGTTAACTCAATTACTCGCGATTCAATAGAGCTAATGGATCCAGCAGCAGGTGTAGTTTTTGGTGCTGGAGCTGGGGCAGCAGGAGCAGGAGCTGCTTGGTTTTGATTTTGTGTTGGTGCTTGTTGCGGCTGTGTGGCATTCGGCTGTTGTTGTGTTGGTTGTTGCTGTCCAGCTTGACCAGTAACAATCTTCCATTGACCTTGCTTAATAATCTGGCTATGTGGATATTTACCACTTGGTGTACCTGTACTATAAGCATTTGGATCAATTGTGATAACGCCAGTTTTAATTTTTAATATGTCACCGTTATGCGCTAATGCTTTGGATTTTCCTTGTTCGTTTGACGACCCGTTCATCCCAGCGGCTCCGAAGCCTCGATTCTCTCCTCTGCCTTTTTTCACATACCGATAATCATCGGTTGGGGACGGATTAGTTCCCACATCTGTACGGCCAATCTCTCTTCCGCCTCGGTAATCGGAGTCCATATGATATTGATGATCTCCTCGACCTAAACGAACAAGAGGATTCATATCGGTATTATTCACTCGTTGAGTTCTGTTTGTTGTATATCTTGATGCTTGGTCACTTGTAAATCCTACATCCGAAGTACCGGTCGTGCGGTTATTAGTATCTTCGGCTGCATTGTTGTTACAAGCAGTAAGCAACATTAAAGAAAAACCTACAGAAAGTAGACGCTTGTTCAATGTAAACCCCTCCTCTTAGTAAATAAGTGTTACATATGTATTGTTTCTTCTTTCGAGACAAAACATAGATGGGAAAAATCGAGAATAAAAATGGCATAAACAAGGAAAAATGACATAAAAAAAAGATAACCTTATTGAAGGCTATCTCAGGTGACTTTTATTTTGATGGTACAGCTGATATCTTTGCAACCAGATCAATGGTACGTTCGATATCCAGTTTGTTCACTTGATGATGAGTGGTAAACCTAACAGAGGTTGGTCCAAAGGTGACAGCTAGCACTCCCTGTTTTTCTAATTCATTTACAAATGCTTGAGAGCTCATTTGTAAATTTGCTACATCAACAACCACAATATTTGTTTCAACTTCATTGACCACTTGAATCCCCTTTATATTTTTAAGGGCATCAGAAAAGCTCCTAGCTAACTGATGGTCTTCAATTAACCTTTCTCTCATAGTGGTTAAAGCTACATACGCTGGTGCCGCAATCAGCCCAGCCTGCCGTAATCCTCCACCTAATCTTTTTCTCCACTTTCTTGCTTTGACAATAAAATCTTTATCTCCAGCCAAGATGGAACCAACAGGTGCGCCAAGCCCTTTTGATAAACATACTTGTACAGTATCACAGTACTGCGTAAAATCAGTTACAGAAACACCTAAAGCTGCAGCTGCATTAAACAACCTAGCTCCATCCACGTGAACAGGAATATGATTTTCTGCTCCTATTTCATAGATCTGTTTCATGTTTTCAACAGGAACGACCGCACCACCTGCACGATTATGTGTATTTTCCAAGCAAATTAAGCCCGTATCTGGAAAATGAATGTCCTCGGGACGAATAGCCGAACGTACTAATTGTGGATCCATCGCTCCTCTAGAGCCTTGTATCGTTCTAGTTTGCACTCCAGCTAACGCGGACACCGCACCTGACTCATAATAAAAAATATGTGATTCCGCTTCTAGTAAAAGTTCTTGTCCCGAACGGCAATGGGTTAGAACAGCAATTTGGTTACCTTGTGTCCCACTTGTTACGAATAGTGCCGCTTCCTTACCAAGAATGGCAGCAGCTTCCTCTTCTAATTTATTTACAGCAGGATCCTCTCCATATACATCGTCACCAACCTCTGCATTAAAAGCGGCCTCCCTCATTTCTTTTGTCGGTTTTGTCACTGTGTCACTTCGTAAATCAATCACTATGTTTACACTTCCTTTTATTTCGTATTTCTAAATTATAAAACTTGTCCCACTATTTTTGTATAAAAAAAACCAGATCTTAAAAAGTTCTGGTAATGACTAAGGTTTAATGACATGTATTTGGGTTAATGTCCTGAAATAAAGTAGCGAAGGTGGACTTATAATTCTTCGTTATCGTTAATAATTCATTCTCTCCATAAATTTGACAATACTGAATAAAATCATCTAGTTCAAAAAAGATTTTTTCAACCACCTGTAATGGAAGGGAAATTATAATCAAATGCTCTCCTCCTCCGTCAGCTTCTGGAACATACATTAAAAACTTGTGGTAGAGAAAATCAAAGAACTGCAACTCATGATGAAGATGCTCCCTCTCTACATCATCAATATCCTCGTTATCTTCCACCTCATAACCACGCCAATGCAAGTGAAAAGATGAAAAATGAATCCAAAACATTAATATCTCCGAATTAACCGTTAACTTAATATCATTCGTTTCAACAGAAGAATCTAAAGAAAATAACTCCATAAAAAATGCCCCCTCAATTTAAAGACATTTTAACTTCACAGTTTTGCAGAACGCCTATAAACAAATAATCGATACTTATCATAACATAAAGAAAGGGTTCCACCTATTTACTTTTAATTCCATAAAGGAGAGATTTGATGCCGTTAAATAATCAGAATCCGTTAATACTTTCCAATCAAGGAGAACCAAACTCCAATCAGACCATATTCCGGTATTCCTACTTTCAAGAAGTACTACAAAACCAAAAAATGACTAACTCTACTTTATCACAATCCATTGAATCATTTCATAGCACGCTTAGTGAAACCACCTCCTCTCAGCAGATAAAATTTAATGAGCTACTACAAGAAATCAGCCGATCAGAACAATCTTTACGAGAGATTGCATCAATAATGATTGAACAAAGTAAAACCAATCAAAAAATTCTTGAAAGACTCGAAAAGCTTGAAAAAGAAAATGAACTTGTCCTTAATGAAATTACAAAAGAAGGGCTTATGCATGAAGCAATGGTGGATCAACTATCTTTACAAGATCAGCGTTTACTCGAGCTTAGTTCAACACTGTCTTCACACGAACAACAAACAGTTGAGTTAACGAAACAACTACATGTACATGAAAATATGTACGAAGAGATTTCAGAGAAAATGGGATTACAAGAGGTATTTCATCAAACAGTGATGGAAAGGCTAGACCATCAAGAGGCCATGTCGGAAAAAATTCAAAGACAACTCGATCATTTAAAGACGGCCATTTATGAGCGAGCATCACACTTGGCGGAAAAAATAGAGACGAACTTTAGCAAAGTTGCTAAACCTGTTCATCGATTTTTTGTACAAAAAGAAAAAAATGAGCAAAAATAATAAAGAAACCCCAGTTCATAATGACTGGGGTTTAAGCTTAAGCAGTTTTTGCAGGTAATATGATATTAAAGGTGGTGCCTTTGTTTATTTCACTTTCTATATATACTTTCCCTTGATGGCTCTCAATGATTTTAAAGCTAACCATTAACCCTAGACCGTTCCCTTCCTTTTTTGTGGTATAGAACGGTTCACCAATCTTTTTGAGCTTATCCTCTGGTATCCCAACCCCCGTATCTTGGATTGAGATTTGTACTTGGTTATCCTCGACACTTACTTTAACAGTTAATTCCCCACCATTCGGCATAGCCTCAATGCCGTTTTTTACAAAGTTTAGAAACACCTGTTTTAGTCTATCTTCATCACACTCGATTTGAATGATTTCTTCATTTGCTTCAAAGCTCATTTTCACATGCTTTTTTCGTGCTTCAAATTCTAATAGTGAAAATACATTTTTTATAATCGTGACAATATTTTTTTCTTCAAGTTCTACTGCCTTAGGCTTGGCAAGAACCATAAAATCTTCAACAATCGTATTTACACGACCAATCTCATCAAGAATTATCTCAATAAATTCTCTTCTTTGTGGATCGGTTTCATCCTCTAATAGAAACTCTCCATATCCCTTCATGGAAGTGAGTGGGTTTCGTATTTCATGGGCCACTCCGGCAGCTAATTGACCAACAGCAGCGAGCTTATCCTGACGATGAAGTGTTTCTTCTGTTTTCTTTCTTTCAGTAATATCATTTCTTATCGCAAGGTACTGATACGGTTTCCCTTTTTCATTCATGAACGGGATGATGGTTGTATCGACCCAATAATATGTTCCGTCCTTTGCTTTGTTTCTTATTTCACCTTTCCAAACATGTCCGTTCCCTATTGTGCTCCACAACTCCTTAAAGAAAGCTTTGGAATGGAACCCTGAGTTTAATATTCTGTGGTCTTCCCCAATAAGCTCTTCACGAGTGTATTTAGAAATCTCACAAAATTTATCATTCACTTTTGTAATTTTTCCCTTTTCATCCGTAAAAGCAACAATGGAGGATTGATCTAAAGCAAAATTTATGTCGTTGACTTCTTTTAACGAATCTTTTAATTGCTCTTCTGCTAATTTTCTATTGGTGATATCATGTCGAATCGCGACATATTGATACGGTTTGCCGTTTTTTCCTAGAAACGGAACAATGGTCGTATCGACCCAATAGAAGTTTCCATCCTTCGCTCTATTTCGAATTTCCCCTTTCCAAACTCTCCCTGAGCTAATCTCTTTCCAAAGTTGTTGGAAATAACTACGTGGATGGTACCCTGAATTTAATATCCGATGATCCATACCGAGAAGCTCTTCTCTTTGATACTTAGAGATTTCAACAAATTTGTCGTTAACAAAGGTAATTTTCCCTTTTGGATCTGTAATAGCAACAATGGAAGACTCGTCTAATGCAGCTGTGATATCTTTAAGATTTGTGTCAGTAATAGCCAACTTTCTGCTGATAAACGCTGAGGATGAAATTAACCCAATTAAAATGACTATCGATAAGAAAAGAACAAAATAAATAAATAACCGTTCATCGTACATATTCCCTAATTGATCCGTATTTTTAAACCTAATAATTGCAGCTGATTTTACAAGTAAAAAATGCCCTTCTACAATAGCTATCGTTAATACTAAAGCTGCTAAAGGCTTCATCCAAATGCGATGACTAACTGAAAAGTTTTTAGCAAAAAACAGCATCCAAAATACGAACCAAAATGATGCACACATCAAAATAAGAGCAACGATAAGGATAAGAGGATCATAAGAAAACACGATTTCCAGTCCTAGCATCCCAACCATATGAACGAACAAAACTGCACAAGTCATAAAAATACTTCCTAATAACAGACTAGTTTTATGGAAGTGATGTATTGTAACAGTATAAAATGCAAGCCCTACAAAGCAAATACCAATAATAAGTGATAATAAAATGAGTGGAATACGATAATGAAAGGAAGCCGCTCCATCTATAGTAAGCATTCCGATAAAATTCATTAACCAAATACCAACACCCATCGATAAGGTACCGGCAACTAATAAAAACCTCCTATTTCTTTCGGAGGAATGAAGCATTGCAACAAGGTTCATTGACGTATAGGAAGCCATTATCGTTAAAATAAATGCAGAAAAAATTAAAATAGGATTGTACGATCCAATAATTTCTTGCATAAAAAGAGATGCCTCCTTTTCAGAAACAGTATATATCTACTTGATTTTAATGGATTGATACCGTTTATAAAAGAAAAAGTTTTGGTTTTTGTCACAATTATTTTCTTTAGTTTTCCCACCGAAAATGATATCTTAGAACATTTCGCTAATTCATAAAATATTTTGAATTTTTTATGAAAAGGGTCTACACATTTCGGATTTCCTCGTGTATACTGTTCTATAACAAAGGAAATCTAAATTATCTGTATTATATAAGGAGGAGTAAAAATGTTAATGAGTCCAGTTGAGTTTTTCCGTACCTTACCGAAAAAGGTTTGTCCCGAGTGTGGTCAACATGTACATGAACAGGCTGAATCATACATCTTGGAATGTGACAGATGCCTTTCAAAGAAAATGGAAGAGTAACAGTAACTGAGCACGGTGAGGTTAGATAATCTCACCGTTTTTTTGTGTTGATTTGTTAAAATATTTAGAAAAATCATTCCAAATCATGTATACTAACAATGTATATACTTAGGAATACGAAATACATAGTTGGGGAGGAAAGAAAATGGAGAAAACATCTGAAAAAAGGTATTTACGTGAAGAGGTACCTGAGCATTTAACATGGGACTTAAGTGATTTGTTTGATTCTGAAGAGACTTGGCAAGACAATCTCAAATTGGTGGAAAACGATCTAAGTCTATTTGATGCTTTTAAAGGAAAAGTAACCGAAAACTCCGCTACTTTACTTGAGTGTTTAGAACAACGTGAAAAGTTAACCCATAAGTTAATTAAAATTTCTACTTTTGCTTCTTTAAGGCAATCAGAAGATGGAACAAATCCAACTAATCAAGCGAATGTTGGAAAGCTTTCATCGCTACTATCAAAAATAAACTCATCATTATCTTTTATTGATTCAGAGTTACTAAAACTTGACGAAGGAACCCTTTCACAATTCGTACAAGAACAACCGAATCTCCTTCCTTTTCAGAATATGCTAGCTGATTTACTAGATACAAAAAAATACCGTTTATCCCCTGAAACTGAACAAGTACTTGCTGCTCTTGGGGAAGTTCATGGAGCACCTTACCAAATTTATCAAACAAGTAAATCTGCCGATATGACTTTTTCTTCTTTTTTAGACGACGAAGGAAACGAGTTACCAAATAGCTTCGCTTTATTCGAAGACCGATACGAATTTTCACCAGATCCAGTAGTGAGAAGAAATGCGTATGAATCATTTGTTTCTACATTAAGCAAGTACAAAAATACGTACGCTGCTGTGTATGCAACAGAAGTAAAAAAACAAGTCGCTTTGTCTAAATTACGAGGATATGACTCTGTAACAGATATGCTTTTACATCCACAAAAGGTTGAGAAAGTTACCTACGAAAATCAATTAGATGTTATTCAAAGGGAACTTGCTCCGCATATGAGAAGGTTTGCTCAGTTAAAAAAGCGTGTTCTTGGTCTTGAAACGATGAGATTCTGTGATTTAAAGGCACCTTTAGATCCATCTTTTAATCCATCTACGACCTATGAGGAAGCAAGCCAAGTGATTTTAGAAGCATTAAAAGTAATGGGGCCTGAGTATAGCAGCATCATGAAAAAAGGATTAACGGAAAGATGGGTTGACTTAGCTGATAATGTTGGGAAATCAACCGGAGCGTTCTGTTCTAGCCCATACGGCTCCCACCCGTATATTCTAATAACATGGACAGACACCATGAGAGGTGCTTTTGTACTTGCCCATGAGCTTGGACACGCAGGACATTTTTATTTAGCAAACAAAAATCAACGAATTATGAATACTCGCCCATCCATGTATTTTATTGAAGCCCCCTCAACAATGAATGAAATGCTTTTGGGTGACTACTTACTCTCCCAAACGAATGATGTTCAAATGAAGCGCTGGGTTGTATTACAATTGTTAGGAACGTATTACCATAACTTTGTTACACATCTTCTAGAGGGAGAATTCCAAAGAAGAGTTTATCGTTTAGCTGAGGAAGGTGTACCATTAACAGCTAAAACACTTTGCGAACAAAAAGCAAATGTACTAACTGACTTCTGGGGAGATACTGTGGAAATTGATGAAGGTGCAAGTCTAACATGGATGAGACAGCCTCATTACTATATGGGACTATATCCATATACGTATTCCGCTGGCTTAACTGCTTCAACTGCTATGGCTCAGTTAATAAAAGAAGAAGGTCAACCGGCTGTTGAGCGTTGGTTAGAAGTGTTAAAAGCTGGGGGCACTCTGCGTCCATTAGAGCTGCTAAAACATGCTGGAATTGACATGTCAACACCAGCCCCTATTGAGAAAGCCGTAAGCTACGTAGGGACTTTAATTGATGAACTAGAAGCAAGCTATCAATAATAAAAATGGCACAGATTATTTTTACGTAGTCTGTGCTTTTTTGAGTAAACAAAAGCTCTCTAGTTAAACTAGAGAGCAAGTCAACATCTTAGGGGACCCAACCATTTTTCACCAGCTTTGCTTCCGGTTTAGTTATTTCCCTACTTCAAATAACAAGGTTAAGCTTTTTTAAAACTTTGCTGATGTGTGTTTGTTCCGTGTTAGGATTACGTTGGATGGTCTCACTTACTTCGCGAAGTGAGAAGGTATTCCTTCCGTATAACAAACAGCCTTATTTAGTTTTAATTTTTTAACTCATATTCACATAATTGAAGCTTTATTAGAATTCCATAAAGGAAGTTGTAATTTCCATAACCAAAATTTCCGTTTTTGGTCTACTTCTTAACCCAAGGCATTGGCTTCTTTCCCCTTTATTATTTTCTCGTAACTATTTTTTCCTAACTCTATATAGCTACAATACTTAAAATGAGAATTTCAGCTTCAGGTCTTTGCTACTTACTAAGTAACTTTTTACTGAATAAGTAGTGATTAAAAAGTAGGGATTTTACATTTTTCCTTTCTTTTCACCGCTTCATAGATTATGTGTGGACTTTATAGTTTACTCGTTCTCAGTACACTTACTTACGGAACGAACACTATATGGTTGAGTCTCCTAAAATGTTAACTCCTTTCTTTTTTTGACTTGTTTTTCTTTACACTCTTATTATATCACCTGAACAAAGGAATACTCCCCATAACTGTGATAGTTATGTGAACGTTTCCACGTCTTCAGAAAGAATAACACTTGAATTTGATGAGAACGATATATATATGCTTATCAAATTCAAGGAGGTAATCATGTGATGGAGATGATCAATCCAAAAGAGGTCAAAGTAGGTGATGAGGTGTTTGTGATTTACAATAACCCACATACTCCGACTGTATCTAATATACGAGCCGCTGAAATCGTACAACATCCTCATAATCCAGATGCAGTCGCCTTATTCTTAAATGAGACCTTTCATGTAATTGAAGATGACGATGCCCTTTTTGCTTCTGAAGCTGCTGCTAAACAAGCATTTAATGACCACTACTTTAATTCGGATACACACTAAAGAAGCAAGGCTACGCCTTGCTTCTAATCCCTAATTGATTTTGGGCAGCTCTCTAACTTCCATTGTTGTGTCATGTCCGCACAATGGACATTTTAAATCGGAGCTTGCAAATTCTTTTCTCATCCAACCAATACAATCGTTATCAGCACATGAATACACTTCAATATCCATTAAAATATCTTCTGGTTTTTCTTCTTGAGCTTTTCTGTTAAAGAACATAGCAATTGCCCCCATTCTAGAGATTCTTTCGTTCTTTTTATTTAGTATGTACAATTTATTATATTTTAAAAGTATTTTTTCCTGTGTATCCAAAAACAAACAACCTGCCCATTTGAGCAGGTTGTTTATTTCTTCTTATAACCAAGAGGCGCCTACAATGATTAATAAGATAAATAATACAACGATTAACACGAATCCTCCGTATCCATAGCCACATCCACCATAACCATATCCGTAGTTATAGCCCATACCTTTCAACCCCTTTTATTATATTACTAATTAATATCCCCATCCTACATATGCTGCTCCTACAATAATCAATAGGATGAATAAAACGACGATCAAAGCAAATCCACCGCCGTAGCCGAATCCAGCTTCTGCGCTCATTACTTCCACCTCCCATGACATCTATCGGCAGTATATGTGTGGCAAAGTTGTCCTGTATGGGCGTTTTCACTAATTAACAAACTTATCAGAAAAAGAATGACACGAATGCAAGTCCGATGATTGCTCCAATAGCAATACCTGCAGCAAAACCACCGTAGCCATATCCATAACCTCTTCTTCCCCATGGATAAGCAAATCCTCCGAAATTCCCTCTATTTCCTTGTCCAAATGGTTGTAAATATACTCTTGAATTAGTAACACGATGGATCATTCCAGTATGAGTTCTACCATCTCTTGTTGTTATTCTTACTGGTCTTCCAACACCGCCACGACACATTTCATAGTAGTTTCTATTTGACACTTTCTCACCTCCGATGGTTTGTACACATTTATCATATGTGACCATTGGGAGTGAAGTACGTACAGACGCACAGGGCTTCTTCATCAAAAAACTCCTTGAGCTATATCAAGGAGTGATTGCATACCATTAAATTTTTACATTTTTGCTACTCTCTTCTCAGAAACGGAAAAAGAAACTTCATTTTCTAGTACTTTCTTATCTTTCACAACAGGCTTTTTATTTAGGTACACATAGAAAGCTCCGACAAAAATACTTCCGCCAATTAAGTTTCCAATGGTTACAGGTATGATGTTATGGATAGCTGACCCTATTGTAATCGTTTCTGGATGTGGAACCATTAGTGCAATACCAAATAGTGCCATATTTGCAATACTGTGTTCATAGCCAGAGATAACAAAACCAAATACAAGTAAGAGGGTTAAAAGGAGTTTTGCTACGTCACCTTTTACATGCATTGGTAACCAAATGGCTAAACATACGAGCCAATTACAAAGAATCGCACGAAAAAAGATTTCCAAGGTATGTCCGTGCATCTTATAACTTGCAACGTCCATCAAAAGCTGCGATTTGTCTGGAGATAAAAATAAGCCTGATAGCATGATCAGAAGAGAAAAAAACAATGCACCTGCTAAATTTCCAAAGTAACAAGCCACCCAGACTTGGAACGTCTCATACCAGGTAGTTTCCTTTTTTAACGTTCCTATGGTCATTGTCATTGTGTTACTAGTAAACAACTCCGCCCCACCGTAAATAATCATAACTAGTGCAGTCCCAAAGAAAATAGCTACCAACATCATGGCAGATGGAGACCCGGCATCAAAGAAAAATTCCCCAGTTTTATAAGATACCATGATTCCGAAACCAATATAGACCCCAGCAAGCATCGCTTTAATAAAGTAATGTAATTTAGATGACATCCAAGTATCTCTTTTTTTCTTAGCGTTTAATGCCGCTTCCTCAATGGGTGTAAGCTCATTATACATGTTCAGGATCCTTTCTCTTTTCAAAATGTGAAAAACATCACAATATTTACTGTCATTTTACCCCTCTTTCCTGCTTTTGTTAATAGAAAAACTATTGAACGCTTGGTGACTCTTTATGAAGCGGTTTCACACTCCTTATTTCATTATTAAAATATTGAAAACTAGGGTTTTCAATATAGGAATATTAAAAACTTCCCTTTCTCCCCTGTTACAAATATCACTTTTAAAAAGAAATTTTTAAATTTAACGTGATTTCTGTCACAAAACGTTAACTCTTTATTAAGTAAACTATATTGACCAGCTACATGACATTCTTTTAAATAAAATATATGGCCCCGCTTAAAGGAGGATACCGATGGTGAATCAAAAATATAAGGAAGAATTGTCCTACGAACTTGGCGAATTATTAAAATCGGCTGAACGAATTGTACCTATAAAAAAAGGAAGCTATCTGTTTAAAGAAGGACAAGAAGCACGAGAAATGTATATTATCTTATCAGGTAAGGTTCAAATTTCTAAAATGAACGCCGAAGGAAATGAACTGAGTTTAAGACTTTGTAAGCATAATGATATTGTAGGAGAACTAACCTTATTTACTGTGGATCCAAGGTATATATTTAATGCTAAAATAATAGAGAATGGTGAAGCAGCAGCCATAAATATTGCCGATCTTGAACAAGCCTTTTTTAAAAATAGTCAGTTGGCTTTTGAATTCCTCCGATGGATGAATGATCATATAAGAAAAACCATTACTAAGTTTCGTGATTTAGTGTTAAATGGAAAAAAAGGTGCACTCTATTCTACCATTATCCGGTTATGTAATAGTTATGGTGTATTAAGAGAAAATGGAATTGAAATATCGGTTCCATTAACAAATCAAGATCTAGCGAATTTCTGTGGTACAGCAAGAGAAAGCGTTAGTAGAATGCTGACTGAATTAAGAAAGAACCATATCATTTCTATTAGCAAAAAAATAATTACTGTCCATGACCTAGATTATTTAAAAAAAGAAATAGATTGTGAGAATTGTCCGATTGAATATTGTAATATTGATTAATCGTAATCGCCTTTTTTAGGCGATTATTTTATTTTTGTCGAAAAATCGTGTCAAATATTATCGTAATATTCACTATATTTATGATTGAAAAGTAGTTTTATAAAATGATAGTATTAACGATGTAAGCGTTGTCATAGTTTGGAAATTACTTAACCATTTAATAGCGGGAGGGAAACAATGAGTCAATTAACTGTTCAATTGCATGAAAAAGTAGAGAAGTTCCTATCAGGTAAAAAGAAGCTCTTTATTAATGGAGAATTCGTCGAGAGTCAAACTCAAAAGACATTCGAAACCTATAACCCTGCTACTGGCGAAGTGCTTGCAACTGTTTTTGAAGCCAATGAAGTAGATGTAGACCTTGCTGTGAAGGCAGCTAGAAAAGCTTTCGATGAAGGTCCTTGGTCAAAAATGGGTAGTGCTCAAAGAAGTAGATTAATGTATAAGCTTGCTGACCTAATGGAAGAAAATGCAGCTGAACTAGCTCAACTTGAGACATTGGACAACGGTAAACCAATTAGAGAAACAACGAATGCTGATATTCCTTTAGCTGTTGAACATATGCGATATTATGCTGGCTGGGCAACGAAAATTGTTGGGCAAACTATTCCGGTTAATGGGCCGTACTTTAACTATACACGACACGAAGCGGTCGGTGTTGTTGGACAAATTATTCCTTGGAACTTCCCTCTTCTAATGGCAATGTGGAAATTAGGTGCTGCACTAGCAACAGGATGTACAATCGTACTAAAACCAGCAGAGCAAACACCTCTTTCTGCCCTATACTTAGCTGAGTTAATTCAAGAGGCAGGCTTCCCTCCTGGTGTTGTCAATATCATTCCTGGATTCGGTGAAACAGCAGGTCAACCGCTTGTTGACCATCCACAAGTTGACAAAATTGCTTTCACCGGTTCAACTGAAATTGGGAAAATGATTATGGAGAGAGCAGCAAAAACCTTAAAGAGAGTAACCCTAGAACTTGGCGGAAAATCACCAAACATCCTGCTGCCAGATGCTGATCTTTCAAAAGCAATTCCTGGAGCACTAAATGGGGTTATGTTTAACCAAGGTCAAGTGTGCTGTGCGGGTTCTCGTGTCTTCATTCAGAAAAAGCAATTTGATAATGTTGTTGCTGATATGGTGAGTCATGCGAAGAACATAAAGCAGGGGGCAGGTCTACACTCTGACACAGAAATCGGACCTCTTGTTTCAAGTACACAACAAAAACGCGTTCTTGGGTATATTGAAAAAGGAATTGACGAAGGAGCCGAGCTATTGGTTGGTGGAAATAGTCCATATGAGCAAGGATACTTTGTTTCACCAACGATCTTCGCCAATGTTAGTGACCAAATGACGATCGCTAAAGAAGAAATATTTGGCCCTGTTATTTCTGCCCTTCCATATGAAGACTTAGATGAGCTTATTGCTCGTGCTAATCAAAGTGAATACGGCTTAGCTGCTGGGTTATGGACACGTGACGTAGCTCAAGCACACTACGTAGCAAACAATTTACGAGCTGGAACGGTTTGGGTGAACTGCTACAACGCATTTGATGCCGCTTCTCCGTTCGGTGGATATAAGCAATCTGGTCTTGGTCGTGAAATGGGCTCTTATGCACTCAACAACTATACCGAAGTTAAGAGTGTTTGGATCGGTATGAATTAATAACCACAAGAAAGCGAGAGGGTCTTCCCTCTCGCTTTTTTTATATACAAATATTAGTAGCCGTAGCCTCCACCGAAGAATCCTGCTCCAACAACGATTAGCAAGATAAACAGGACAACGATTAAAGCGAAGCCGCCTCCATAATTTCCACTCATGTTATTTAACCCTCCTCTATAGCCTTTTCACTCCTAGTGTATTCAGACGGGATGTCAACGGTATAGATGAATGTCCTATATGGGGTCAATTAAATATGTTCACAATATGTCCATAGGATTTTCCTTCAAGATTCATTATCTTAAATAGAGGGGGTATGTTCATGAAGAAAATATATATAATTTGTTCAATTATTGTCATCGTTGGTATAACTGCTGGTATATCCTTTTTTTTAATTCGTGATGCAAATGCAACCATTCCTGATGATATCGTTTTAACAACAATGAACAATGAAAGCTTTGATTTTAGTAAAACAGAGAAAAAAATAAAACTAGTTGAATTTATGTATACGCATTGTCCTGATATTTGCCCAACCACAACATTGAAAATGAATCAATTAAAAAAGGATCTTGAAGAGGAAGGCGTATTCGGAGATAAAATTCAATTTCTAACCGTTAGTATTGATTCCTATCGTGACACACCGGAAGTGATGAAAAGTCACATGTCCCATTTTGAAATTAAAGACGATGGAAACTGGATCTTCTTAACTGGAGACCCCAATCATATTAAGGAAGATCAAAAGGATATTGAACGTTTAGCCAATACCTTTCAGTTTCAATATAGAGATCCAGGTGATGGATTCTATGTCCACTCTACTTTCGTTTTTCTAGTAGATGAAAACAATAAATTCATTAAGAAATTCCCTATGGGTGATGATTTTAATCGAGAAGATGTCTTTAATAAAATTATGAAGGAAATACAATAAAACGAGCGGCGTCAATAGCCGCTCGTTTTATTAATTTGTTGTAGATGATAATTTTGCCTGTTGCTGTAATAGGAGAATTGATTTTGGGCGAGGTTTTGAAAAGCTTACCTTAATTCCTGACCCCTTTAACCGATTAACTAAGTCTATTAATTGTTTTTTAGCCATATTAAAGACTCCTTTTCCGATCTGATTAGCTTTATTGTACATGATAAATATGAAAAAAATATGAAATTTCATCATTTTTTTCTATGAAAATGAAACTTTTATTTAAGGTTGATTTTTTTGGCAATGATGATGATATAGAATTTCATGCGAACAACCAGTAAAAAGTGTTATAATGAAAATTATTGTTTATTTTGTTTGGAGGAAAAGAAATGATTACAGTAACAGACGTAAGCCTACGATATGGTGACCGTAAACTATTTGAAGATGTAAATATTAAATTCACTCCTGGTAATTGCTACGGATTAATCGGAGCAAATGGTGCAGGAAAATCAACATTTTTAAAAATCCTTTCTGGTGAAATAGAGTCACAAACAGGTCAAGTTTCGCTTGGACCTGGAGAAAGATTGGCAGTTTTAAAGCAAAACCACTATGAATTTGAAGAAGAAGAAGTAATGAAAGTCGTTATCATGGGACATAAGCGTCTATATGAAGTTATGCAGGAAAAAGATGCTATCTATATGAAAGCTGACTTTACAGACGAAGATGGTATGAGAGCTGCTGAGCTTGAAGGAGAATTTGCCGAACTCAATGGTTGGGAAGCTGAGTCTGAAGCTGCCATTTTATTGAAGGGACTTGGGATTACTGAAGACCTTCATACAAAAAAGATGGCCGATATTTCTGGTTCTGAAAAGGTAAAAGTATTACTTGCTCAAGCACTATTTGGTAAGCCAGATGTTCTTTTACTTGACGAGCCGACGAACCACTTAGACATAAAAGCCATTCAATGGTTAGAAGAGTTTTTAATTAACTTTGAAAATACTGTTATTGTTGTTTCCCATGATAGACATTTCCTTAATAAGGTATGTACACATATTGCTGACTTAGACTTCTCGAAAATCCAAATATACGTTGGAAACTACGATTTCTGGTATGAGTCAAGTCAGTTAGCTCAGAGAATGGCTCAAGACCAAAATAAGAAAAAAGAAGAAAAAATCAAAGAACTTCAAGCATTTATCGCGAGATTTAGCGCTAACGCATCTAAATCAAAGCAAGCAACATCAAGAAAAAAATTACTTGATAAAATTTCTTTGGATGACATTCGTCCATCCTCTAGAAAATACCCGTATGTTGGTTTTACTCCTGAAAGAGAAATTGGAAACGACCTATTACGTGTTGAAGGAATAACAAAAACAATCGACGGAGAAAAAGTTTTAAACAATGTTAGCTTCGTAATGAATAAGGAAGATAAAATTGCACTTGTTGGAGCAAATGAACTTGCTAAAACAACCTTATTCAAGATCTTAATGGGAGAAATGGAAGCTGACAGTGGTACGTATAAATGGGGTGTTACCACCTCTCAAGCCTATTTCCCAAAGGACAACACTTCTTACTTTGAAGGAAGTGAGCTTAACCTGGTCGATTGGTTACGCCAGTTCTCTCCAGTGGATCAAAGTGAAAGCTTCCTTCGTGGCTTTTTGGGAAGAATGTTATTTTCAGGTGAAGAAGTATTAAAGAAAGCTAGCGTTCTTTCTGGAGGAGAAAAAGTGCGCTGTATGCTTTCTAAAATGATGTTAAGTGGTGCGAATGTACTTCTTTTAGATGAGCCAACTAACCACCTTGACTTAGAATCCATCACCTCTGTAAATAATGGGTTAATAAACTTTAAAGGTTCACTTATGTTTGCATCACATGACCATCAATTTATCCAAACCATTGCAAACAGAATTATTGAAATTACACCGAACGGCATCGTAGATAAGCAAATGACTTATGATGAGTATTTAGAAAACAGCGAGATCCAAAAACAAGTAGAAGAAATGTATAAATAAATTTAAAAGAGAGCCAATTGGCTCTCTTTTAATGTCTTTTTGTTTTTCGTCTTGCACTATCTTTTTTTGTACCAGCCATTTCATTTTCTGTCGTGCCTTGCCCTTCAACTTGCGGAGAACTTAATCCAACGGTAGAAGGATCTTTTTTTCTATTTGACATAATGAAAACACCTCCTCTGTTATTTTCTTATATTTCGATGGTTTTTATCCGAACCTTTAGACAACTTTTTTTAATTGTCACTGTCACAACTGTCTAAATTTCGCTATAATTTTTTGTATGCATAATAAATAGGAGGCTTCTTTACTTGTGAGAAAAATAACCATTGCCATCCTCATTTCATGCTTGTTTAGCTTATTAAGTTCCTGCAGCCAAGAAAAAGAGGAACCTATTCAATTGACGATCTCAGCCGCAGCAAGTATGAAAGATGTGTTAACTGAGCTTAAAGAATTATACGAACAAAATCATCAGGTTGAGCTTTTATTTAACTTTGGTGGTTCTGGGGCATTAAAGGAACAAATTATTCAAGGAGCACCTGTTGATCTATTTATTTCGGCATCAAAGGATCATGTTGATGAGTTAGTAGAAACACAACGAATACTCGCTAATTACCACTCACCGTTAGTAGCTAATTCCCTTGTTCTAATTACACCTAAGATTGATAACAATATTCAATTGAGACTCTCTAATCTTCAGGATCATACAATTGAAAAAATTGCTATAGGAATACCAGAAACGGTACCTGCTGGAAGTTATGCGAAGGAAGTATTGCAAAACGCTAAATTATGGAATCTAATCGAAGACAAACTAATATATACGAAAGATGTTTCTCAAGTACTTACATATGTAGAAACGAAAAATGTGGATGCTGGAATGGTTTATAAAACAGATGCCTTAACATCAAAGAAAGTAGAAGTGACTGAAAACATAAATCCATCTCTTCACTCCCCTATCATGTACTATTATGGTGTCTTAGAATATACAACCAACAGCAAAGAGAGCAAATCCTTGTTTGAATTTCTACAATCAACAGCTGCACAACAAGTATTTAAAAAATATGGATTTAACGTATTGGATTGATTATATGAATTTACAATTTTGGTCACCAGTGCAACTCTCCTTAACAGTTGCCTCGGTTTCGCTACTTTTTGTGATTATTTCTGGCGTGTTCGTTTCTAGGATGATGTATCAATCTTCCTTTAAAGGTAAAACCATTATCGAAACAGCACTTCTTTTACCTATCGTTCTCCCCCCTACCGTTGTTGGATTTTTATTAATCATGATTTTTGGTGTTAATAGTCCTGTAGGGCGATTCATTGAACAAATTTTTAAACAACCCGTTATGTTTACCTGGTGGGCAGCAGTCATTGCTTCAACAGTTGTTGCCTTCCCTCTTATGTATCAATCATGTAAGACCGGTTTTTTATCGGTAGATAGTGAAATAGAGGATGCAGCAAGAGTTGACGGCGCTGGGGAATGGAAGGTATTTTTATTTATCGCTCTTCCGTTGAGTGTAAAGGCCATTGTTTCTGGTTCTATTCTTGCGTTTGCCCGTGCTCTTGGGGAATTTGGAGCTACACTCATGTTCGCTGGAAACATACCTGGAAAAACCCAAACCCTTCCAACAGCTATATATGTTGCCTTCGAGTCTGGTAATAGTAGTCTCGCTTGGTCCTGGGTCCTTCTGATGATCATTTTATCGTATGTTATGCTTTATCTATCAAGCCATATAAAATAGCCATGAGCTTACTCATGGCTATTTTTCATCCATTCAATATTCGTTTTTTCCACATTCCTACGAATGCTCCAATTAACGCAAATAATAATCCAATTGATATGGCTTTCATCATAATAGGTGTAGATTTATCATTCGATGTGGTTTCTCCTATGACAGAAGCCCTCTCTGGAGCTGTTTTGAGTTTATATTTAGCTAAAGAGATCGTTTGGAGCTCTTTATTCGAAGAATCAAATACAGTTAAGTCTCCCTCTTTTGTTACATCCACTACAGCAGAACCAGTAAGAGGTTCTGTTATATATAACGGATCCGTCACAACAAACTTATCCTTTTCATTTTCAAATGTTGTATTCACAGGAATAGTTGAAGTTTTATAGTTAGAAAATCCAAAGCTTAGCAAATTAATTGTATCATTATAGATATCACGTTTATACGTTGCTCCTAAACCAATGACTGTTAATCCAATTTGACCATTAGAAGCAGTCGTTGCTAACGTTTGCCTTGATTCATTGACAAAACCAGTCTTTCCACCTGTGATACCTTCGAATGGGATTTCTCCCTTCAAGAGTAAATGATGTGTAAACAAAGTCGTATCCCATGATTGACCATCCCAAGCCAAATCTTTTGTTCCGAAAATTTCTTTAAATGTTTCATTTTTTAGTGCGTAATTCGTGATTAGACCTAAATCATACGCTGTTGTATAGTGGTTTTCATCAAAGAGTCCATGCGGATTCGTGAAATGAGTATTCTTAACTCCAACCTCATTTTTTAGAAATTCATTGATATTTTTTTCGTATGTCTCCATGCTACCGTCGATATGAAGGGCAATGGCAGCTGCAGCATCATTTCCTGAGTTAATAAGCATACCTTGAATTAATTTCTTTAAAGTAACTTCTTCTCCCTCATTTAAATATACTTTAGTTCCTTCAACTTCAATAGCTTCACTACTTACTTTTACAACTTCATCTACTTTTACAGTTTGAATTGCATAAATGGCAGTTGCAATTTTTGTTAAACTAGCAGGATACATACGTTCATGCTCATTTTTTGAGTAAAGGACCACATTGGATTGTGAGTCCATTAATATTACCGAATCGCTTATTATGGACAGCTCGTCCATTTGCTCAGCAAACACTTGATTTGCACTTAATGCAAGGATAGTTAGAAAAATAATAGATAGTTTTTTTATCACTGTATGCACACACCTTGTTTGAATTCAGTCTTTTTCGATTGTACCAAAAAAATAACATGTAAACGCATAAATTATACATTTGTTACGAAATTGAAAAACTAGGTAATATTTCGTGCTTTATAACGAAAAAACCGATACTAAGGTCGTAAATTTACATTCATAGACAAAGTATAGACAAGTTTCCATTACCTTGATGCATATAAATTAGTAGAAATAAATTTTTTGGAGGGGTACGATGCAGTTTCTAGTCGTCAAAAAACGTTCTATTATATTTTCACTTCTTCTGTTAGGTTTGGTTTTCTCCGCCTCCCTTTGGATTTATTTAAACATGGGCAGCGAGGCAGTCGTTCAAACATCGGTCAATGATTCTACGAGAGAAATTCATTTAGTCACTGGCGAGTTTGAAGCGACAACTAAAGATGGAAAAGAAATCGAAGCGTATCGCTTTGACCCTGGCACCATCTTTCTTCAAAAGGGTGAGAAGGTAAAATTAAAGATTATGGGCATAAACGGTGCTAATCATCCATTTATAATTGAGGGTACAAACATTAGCGGTAAAATTCTTCAAGGAGAAGAAACCGAACTAGATCTCCAGTTTCAAAAGAAGGGTGTCTATCGATTGATTTGCTTAACCCACCATGATTCAGATTCAAACGGACCAATGACGGCCTATATTGTTGTGAATTAACACTTGTAGACGATTGTGTGTAACACGCACAATCGTTTTTTTTGGTCTATTCAAACTGTCAAAATATCTACATAACCTAATTGACCAAGAAGAGATTTATCACGTTACAATAGTGTTATTAATAATAACTTTTTGTATAACAGATTTGATTTTTTGCCGAATCATTATAGTACAGTTTTCTTTTTTCATCATTCCGTCACATAACGAACCTCTGACAAACCTAATGTTCATAACATTGTCAAAATGTCACCTAGATTATGTGATGTATTTCACTAATTATCTGTTATACTTCAAGTATGATGTATTTGTATCATCTGTTATATAAACATTTACTAAGAGGTGGACTCAAATGGAACAGTGGAAAGGCTTTTCAGAAGGTACTTGGAGAAAAGAAGTAAACGTTAGAGACTTTATTCTAAGAAACTTTAAAACGTACGAAGGAAATGATTCCTTCCTTGCAGGCCCAACTGAGGCAACAACAAAATTATGGGATCAAGTAATGGATTTAACAAAACAAGAAAGAGAAAACGGTGGCGTTCTTGATATGGACACTGAAATCGTTTCTTCTATTGTTTCTCATGGTGCAGGGTACTTAAATCAAGATTTAGAAAAAGTTGTTGGTGTTCAAACTGACAAACCGTTCAAACGCTCTTTACAGCCTTATGGCGGAATTCGTATGGCACAACAGTCTTGTGAATCTTACGGTTTTGAATTAAATAAAGATGTTGAAAAAATCTTTACTGACTACCGTAAAACACATAACCAAGGTGTATTCGATGCTTATACTGATGAAATGAAAATGGCACGTAAGGTTGGTATCATTACTGGTTTACCGGATGCATACGGACGTGGTCGGATTATCGGTGACTACCGACGCATTGCTTTATATGGTGTAGACTTCTTGATTCAAGAAAAGAAAAAAGATCTTGCTGGTACTACTCCAGTAATGAAGGAATCTGTTATTCAGCTTCGTGAAGAATTATCAGAGCAGGTTCGTGCCCTTAACGAATTAAAGAAATTAGCTGCTAGCTATGGCTTTGATATTTCTAAACCGGCTACTACAGCTACTGAAGCATTCCAATGGTTATACTTCGGATACTTGGCAGCTATTAAAGAACAAAACGGAGCTGCGATGAGTCTTGGACGCGTTTCAACTTTCTTAGATATTTATATTGAAAGAGATTTAGAAAACGGTGTGCTTACTGAGCAAGAGGCACAAGAATTGGTTGACCACTTCGTAATGAAGCTACGTCTTGTGAAATTTGCTCGTACTCCTGATTATAACGAACTATTTAGTGGAGACCCAACTTGGGTAACGGAGTCTATCGGTGGTGTTGCAAATGACGGACGTGCATTAGTAACGAAAAACTCTTTCCGTTTCTTGCATACTCTTACTAACCTAGGACCGGCACCAGAACCAAACTTAACAGTACTTTGGTCTACTCGCCTTCCAGAAGGCTTCAAAAAGTTCTGTGCGAAAATGTCAATCGAAACAAGTTCAATTCAATATGAAAACGACGATATTATGCGCCCAGAATGGGGAGACGATTACGGAATAGCATGCTGTGTGTCTGCAATGGAAATTGGTAAGCAAATGCAGTTCTTCGGTGCTCGTGCAAACCTTGCAAAAGCACTTCTATATGCAATTAATGGTGGTAAAGACGAAAAACATAAACTACAAGTAGCACCAGAGTTCTCCCCTATCACTTCTGAAGTCCTAAACTATGAAGAAGTGATGGCGAAATTTGATTCTACAATGGATTGGTTAGCTGGACTTTATATTAATACACTAAACATCATTCACTACATGCATGATAAGTATAGCTATGAAAGAATTGAGATGGCTCTTCACGATACAAATATTCTTCGTACAATGGCAACTGGTATTGCTGGACTAAGTGTTGTTGCTGACTCATTAAGTGCGATTAAATACGCTCAAGTTCGTCCAATTCGTGATGAAAACGGTATTGCTGTTGACTTTGAAATTGAAGGCGACTTCCCTAAATACGGAAACAATGATGATCGTGTGGACAGCATCGCTGTTGATTTAGTTGAGCGTTTCATGAAAAAGCTTAAAAAGCACGAAACGTATAGAAACTCTATGACTACTATGTCTATTTTAACAATCACTTCTAACGTTGTGTACGGTAAGAAAACAGGTAACACACCTGATGGTCGTCGCGCTGGTGAGCCATTTGCTCCTGGTGCAAACCCAATGCACGGTCGTGATACAAAAGGAACTCTAGCTTCTCTCGCATCTGTTGCTAAGCTTCCTTATGCGTACTCATTAGACGGCATTTCTAATACTTTCTCCATCGTACCTAAAGCATTAGGGAAAGATGAAGACAGCCGTGAAAATAACCTTGTAAGTATTCTTGATGGCTACTCAGTTAAGCAAGGACACCACTTAAACGTAAACGTATTTAATCGTGAAACATTGCTTGATGCTATGGAGCACCCAGAAGAATACCCACAGTTAACGATTCGTGTATCAGGTTACGCAGTTAACTTTATTAAGTTAACCAGAGAACAACAAATGGATGTTATTAACAGAACATTCCATGGATCACTATAAAAACTGATGTAGGGAGATTGCTAACATCTCCCTACCTGATAAATGAGAGGAGTTTTTCATCATGAACGGAAACATTCATTCAATCGAAACATTTGGAACAGTAGACGGACCTGGAATTCGCTATGTCGTATTTACACAAGGCTGCTTGCTTCGTTGCCAATTTTGTCATAATGCGGATACTTGGGAAATCGGAACTGGAAAACAAATGTCTGTTTCCGAAATCATCGATGATTTAAAAACATATCTACCTTTCATCGAATCATCAGGTGGCGGAATTACTGTTAGCGGTGGCGAACCGCTTCTACAAATTCCCTTTTTAATTGAACTCTTTAAAGAATGTAAAAAGCTTGGGATTCACACAACCATTGATTCTTCCGGAGGCTGTTTCTCACACGCAGAACACTTTCAAGCAAACCTCAAGGAATTGTTGCAATACACAGACTTAATTTTACTTGATATCAAGCATATTGATCGAAAGAAGCATATCTCCTTAACTGGTATGGCTAATGAGCATATTTTAGAATTTGCACAATTCCTATCTACTCAAAATGTTCCTGTATGGATACGCCATGTTCTTGTACCAACCATTTCAAATGATCGTGATGATCTAAAAAAACTTGGGGAATTCATCGGTACACTTACGAATGTTAAAAAGGTCGAAGTTCTTCCGTATCATGAGCTCGGAGTATATAAATGGGAAGCTCTTGGAATGGAGTATCCATTAAAAGGTATTCAACCACCAAGTGATGAAGAAGCCCAAGAGGCTCTTGAGCTTTTAACTGCTTCAGTAAAATATGCATAATGAAAATGGGGAGCAATTATTTGCTCCCCATCTTTTTATTTCCACCAATCATCAAACATCGTTGTCGGTGGGCGTCGTTTATGTTCCGTTATGAGATATCTCTGTTCAATTTTCTCCGCTACCTCGTTCGCCACTTCTTTTCCTTCAAGAAAATCATCCAGTTCCTCGTAAGTAATTCCGAGTTCCGTCTCATCAGCTTGACCAGGCTTTTGATCCAATAGATCAGCTGTTGGGACTTTTAAATATAGACGTTCACTTGCACCGAGTTCTTTCAGTAACTCTCGGCCTTGTCTTTTCGACAGTCCAGACAGAGGAAGCAAGTCCGCTCCCCCGTCTCCATACTTTGTAAAAAAACCTGTAACGGCTTCAGCTGCATGGTCTGTACCAACGACAAGTAAGCCTTCCTGCCCTCCGATGGCATATTGTGCAATCATTCTCATTCTCGCTTTGACGTTCCCTTTATGATAGTCGCGTAACGGCTCTCCTGCCGTTTTTTGATCATATTCAAACTTTACTGCATCCACTGCTTCCTTAATATTAAATACAAATTCCTCATCCGGCTGTATGAACTTAAGGGAGCTTTGAGCATCTTCTTCATCTTGCTGAATACCGTATGGTAAACGTACAGCGATAAACTTACATTCATAGCCTTCTCGTCTTAGCTCTTCCACCGCTAATTGGGATAACCTACCAGCTAGTGTACTGTCTTGTCCCCCGCTGATTCCTAACACTAACCCTTTTGCGTTTGTTTTCTTCACATATGCCTTTAAAAAAGCAATGCGTTCGTTCACCTCCTGGCGAGCGTCAATAGAAGGCTTCACATGTAACTCATTCATAATAAGACTTTGAATGTTTCTCAACTCTTCTCCTCCTTATCTAATATTCTGAGATTTAATATTCGCCTTAACTTCTTCTATATTTCTTATTTTGTTATCCCAACATTTTTGACTTAAATCGACTGGGTATTCCTCTGGGTTTAGTGCTCTTGTATACTCCTCCCACAACAGTTGGAGATTTTCTTTTACGTAATTTTGCATTTGTAGCAAACTAGGCACTTCATACACAAGCTTTCCGTTAATAAATATATCCTCATGAAGGTCCTTGGCAGTGAAATTTGTAATAAACTTACTGATATAGGTGTGTATAGGATGGAACATTTTAATTCTAGATTCAGCTTCTGGATGTTCCTCATCCATCGTGATATAATCGCCTTCGGATTTATGATTTTCATTATTAATAATCCGGTATACCCTCTTTAAACCAGGGGTAGATACCTTCTCCGGATTACCACTAATTTTAATTGTATCAACAAGCTCTCCATTTTCACCCTCAATGGCCACAAGCTTATAAACAGCACCTAACGCGGCTTGGTCATAAGCAGTGATAAGCTTTGTACCTACTCCCCAAGTATCAATCATAGCTCCCTGGGCTTTTAAGTTAATGATTGTGTACTCATCAAGATCGTTTGAGGCAATAATTTTCGTCTCCGTGAATCCAGCTTCGTCAAGCATTTCACGAGCTTTTTTTGAAAGATAAGCAAGGTCTCCACTATCGAGACGAATACCAAGAAAATTAATTTTATCACCAAGTTCCTTAGCAACCTTTATCGCATTTGGTACACCTGATCGTAGTGTGTCGTATGTATCTACTAAAAACACACAGTCCTTATGTCTACGAGCGTATTTATGAAAAGCAATATACTCATCCTTATATGCTTGGACCAAAGAGTGAGCATGGGTGCCAGCTACAGGTATGCCAAACATCTTTCCTGCACGGACATTAGAGGTAGCCTGGAAACCTCCAATAAAAGCTGCTCTTGTACCCCAAATAGCCGCATCCATTTCTTGAGCTCTTCTAGTACCAAACTCCATTCCCACTCCATCACCGATGACTTGTTTAATCCTCGATGCCTTCGTTGCAATTAACGTTTGATAATTTATGATATTAAGCAGTGCCGTTTCAATTAGTTGAGCCTCTGCTAATGGAGCTTCCACTCTTAATAACGGCTCATTTCCGAAAGCAATTTCCCCTTCAACCATTGAACGGATATTTCCTGTAAAGGTTAACGTTTTTAAATAATCAAGAAAGTCTTCCTTATAATGAGCAACCTCTCTTAAATATTCAATATCACTATCTGTAAACCGAAATCCTCTTATGTAATCAATGACTCTTTCTAAGCCTGCAAAAATAGCGTAGCCATTTCCAAAAGGCAAATTTCTAAAATATAAGTCAAATACTGCTTTCTTGTTGTGTATCCCATCCTCCCAATAAGTTTCTGCCATATTGATTTGGTATAAATCCGTATGTAAGGTCAAGCTATCGTCTGGATAGTCACGTTTCATTACTAAAATCTCCTTAACTTCAAAAATGCATTTTAACCTATCATAGCGAAACTACCTTTAAATGTCACGATTTTAGGTAAATTGTCAAAATAAATCCTTATTATCTTCGTATTTGCGCAGGAGTTTATGATTTACTATACTTATAAGGAGAACATTCAAAAGAAGTGAGGTGATTTCGATGGATGAGATTCTATTTGACTTAACAAATTTTTCAACAATGTATACCATTTATGCATCTGTCGTGATCAGCCTGATCCTTCGATTGGTTTGGATTTGGAACATTGAGTTCCAATTTCTTGATACCGTTTGTTCCTCAACCGATCTAAGCTCGGAACATAGACAACTTGTTTATGAGCGAACATACTCTCACCAACTACACCCTGCACTCGTCTGGATATTTCGATACATTAGACGAAAAGTTGCAGGCAGTGATGATACAGATAGCACCTTTCCTCCTTCAGCCAGATAAAACAAAATGATACGGAGGAAAGATAAATGAGTGAATTTTTTCAAACAGTATTTGTAAACACATTCTCAACTGCAATTCATGCCATTGCGATGATTTTTAACGGAAGCTTCGGTTTATCCATTATATTTCTTACATTAATTGTTCGTCTCCTTCTCATGCCACTTATGCTTAAGCAGTATAAAAGTCAGCAGCAGATGAAAGAGAAAATGGAGGCACTCAAGCCTGAATTAGATGCAATCCAAGCAAAGATAAAGAAAACAAAAGATAGCAAAGAGCAACAAAAGCTGCAGCAAGAAATGATGGGTTTATACCAAAAACACGGAGTAAATCCGTTAGCGATTGGTTGTCTACCCATGCTCATTCAAATGCCTATTTTAATGGGATTTTACTACGCGATTCGGGGATCTCACGAAATTGCAACCCACTCATTTTTATGGTTCAACTTAGGTGAGTCAGATATTTGGATTACTGCTATTGCTGGTATTGTATATTATTTACAATTCAAGGTGTCTATGTCTAACATAAGTGGTCAACAACAGCAGCAAATGAAGTTTATGGGACTTCTTTCACCTATTATGATTGTCATGTTCTCATTTAATGCACCTGCTGCTTTACCTCTCTATTGGGCAGTTGGGGGTACTTTTCTCATTATCCAAACACTAATAGGAAAAAAATTATACCAAACACCTGCACCATCACTTACAGCTAATACAGAAAAAGCATAGCTAAAAGGTCTGCTCTATTAAGAGCAGACCTTCTTTATGCCAGCATAAATCCAATTGAAGCTAGGACAATTCCTAAACCGTAGCTCAATATCAAATATAAGATGAATGCTTTATGTTCTTTTGATTGCCAAAGCTGTACCAGTTCAAGTTTGAATGTAGAGAATGTAGTAAAAGCACCCATAAATCCAACTCCTAAAAAGGAGTATACGTCCCCTCTTATCCCCTTACCTACCAACAAACCTAAAAGTAATGAACCTATTGCATTAATAAAGAGTGTACCGATAGGAATGGAAACGTTTATGTACTTTTTCGCAAGTAGACCAATAATATATCTAGCATTAGCTCCGATAAACCCACCTGCAGCGATTAGAATGAAATTCATTGAACAGCCACCCTTCTCTGCCCTATTCGGAAGCCGCCGAATGCACAGACCAGGCCACCTATCATACTAATAAATACATAACATATGGCTAGAAGATATTGTCCCTCCTGTAAAAGCGAGCTAAGCTCCACACTTAAGGTTGAGAAAGTTGTAAAAGAACCAATTAACCCCGTCCCAATAGCAGCTGCTAAATCATCAGGGAGCTTCTTTGATTGCAGCAGTCTTGAAGTAAACCAACCAAGTGCAAATGCTCCTAACAAATTAGCAAGTAGTGTTCCTAAAAATGGTAACCAGTCTCCATTGATGGCTAACATATTGTAGTAAATACTATATCTCAACACACTTCCAATGGAGCCACCGATCCCTACAAATAATAACTTCATATCATCCACCCTATTATTAGAAAAATGACAGATTAAAAGAAAATACTGTTAGCTACCATGCTAACAGTATTATGTAGTCCGATGTTAAGCTTCTTTAAAATAATCCTTGTAATAGCCGCCAACTTTTCCACTATTATCTATAATAAAGTAAAATTCTTCTGTTTCATTTTTTACTTCGTACACATTTCCTGGTGTTAATTTATTATCAACAATATATTTTTCAGCTTTTGTGTGAACACAAGTTACCTTTTTTATTGTTTCTGACTCTGACCATTTTAGATGAATCACTACAGTCACTCCTTTTACATTATCTATCTTATTATAGAAAGGAAGTAACTACTTAGCAACTTTTTCTAATAAATGCTTCTTAAAAGATCTAATTCGAAAATTTCTTTTTGTCACTTTTCGAACTTTGTTTTCTTCAAAGGTGAAAAATTCGCCTGTTAAGATATTTTTTAAAGTTATATAACTAATTTCACATATTGTATCTAATCTAATAAACTCTAGATAGTTGTATTGTCGATTATTATACACCAGCTCATAATAGCCATTGTCTCGATTTCCACTCATATTCTGACCCACTTCCTTAAGTTGGTGATATTAAGTGTTTACCACAATGGATACTCGTATTAAACCGATGTACAATAAAAAATTAACTATGGCTCGACTTTTTTAGACGATTAAGCTCCGTTTGTAAATATTGATAATATCGCTCGCTCAATCTTCCTTTTGCCCCTCTAAGGATTTCGGTCGAATAATGTTCGGGTGGTGACACTTCGGGCATTTTGTTATACACATGAAATGTCAAAACATCCGTAAACGTTTCCCCATCGATGTCCACATCTACAAAGGTAGGGCGATACCATCCTCCATAAAACCCCTCTCTAGCAAATAAATACTCGACCCCTTCATATGGAGTTAAGTAAACCAACCCTTCGGTTTCACCACCATCTTCCACAATATCTGCTCTTCCGCCATCACTTACTCTGAAAAGGTATTTCATGGTGTATCCCTTTAGTACGGCAGCACCGACGAGATTTTTAAAACAGTGATCCACCCCCGCTTTTCGGAATCGTTCATCATCCATACATGAACCATATGCAAAGTAGTATACTTGTTCAGGACGATTTTTCATGAACCTATGTAACTTCCAATCTCCGTGGGTGATTTTTTCGAACTTGCTTGATTCGTCCACATTCACATACACTAGCGCTACTTTAGTGCCTTTATCAGTATGAACGGTTACATTTGTTCTGTCATACAAATTAGACTCTTTACCCTCTTCATAATCCTCCAATGCATCGAGCTGAGGTAAAAGGTTTTTACTAACTTCATATAACTCTCCATGCACCTTACCAGATTCATTAAGTTCGAGGGTAGGATAACCGTTACCTGTATCAAAAAGCACACCATTTACCCACGCCTGTTCAGCTATGCAAGTAGCTTCCCTGATTAATCCATGATTCGTTTCATGTCGTCGTAATGTACCATAAACAAAAAGTGTAATCGTATCCATCCTTCTCCCCCATCATACAAACTATTTACCATATTTTATCATGAAAAAAATCATTACGTGAAAATCCTGTAACAGAATATTAATAATTTTATGGCAATAAATATGGAGTTTTGGGTTTTCAAATGGATTAAAACCCGATACAATGGTAAAAAGCTAGAAAATTCAGTCCATTTAAGGAGGCTTGCAAATGAAGATAATGAGTAATGAAATGTTAGTTGTCTCGTATCGGAATGCATTAAAGTCAGGTAAGGATAAAGAATGGGCGAAGTTTTTGAAGAAGGAAATTGAGAAAAGAAATTTGAAACCGACAATTAAATCGTAGGACACAACCACCGGCTCCCATGTGCCGGTGGTTTTATATATCGTACGAAAATAAACAAGACGGGTTTCCCCGTCTATAACTGATCGATCATATTTAAGTAAAGTTGTTGCGGTGGGTGACTGGAGAGTCGTTTCTCCTTTTGAGCTGATTCATTCATTTCTCTCATTTCAAGAGGAAAATCCACGTGACCACCTACAGGATAACCTTGAAGACTCTCACTTGAAATAAACAATTCAATTCCATCTTCGGTAACAAAAAAGGCGTCTTCACTCAACATATACCGATGATGACATCTGCTTTTCGTTTGCATGAATTTCCCTCCACTTTTTGTTCTCAAACCCATTATATATTAAATGTTCTGAATATTCATATAGTAAATTTTAGGAAATTGTGAACAAAATTGTCGTTAATTTGTAAAAAAGATTGACACTTAGCGATTTACTGTAGTAAAGTTAGAAAAAATTAAATGTTTTGATTTCTTATCAAGAGAGGTCGAGGGTCTGGCCCTATGAAGCCTCAGCAACCATCAATTTTTTGAAAAGGTGCTAATTCCAGCAAGTATTTTACTTGGAAGATAAGAAGAATGGCTCATGTTGATAACAAAGTCTTCTTCTTAGAGAGAAGACTTTTTTTTATTATTTGGATGTTGGGAGAGACTAAAATGTACAAAAACGAAACAAAGGTAGCACAGATCGGGAACAGAAGTGAAACTCAAACTGGGACAGTAAACCCACCTGTTTACTTTTCGACAGCTTATCGACACGAAGGAATTGGCCAATCAACTGGCTTTGATTATATTCGCACAGGTAATCCAACAAGAAAACTTGTAGAGGCGGCAATTGCAGATTTAGAAGGCGGTGATCAAGGATTTGCCTGTAGTTCTGGAATGGCTGCAATCACTACCATTCTTGCACTCTTTGAATCTGGCGATGAATGGATCGTTTCAAGAGATTTATACGGTGGAACCTATCGAATTCTAGAGCAAGGATTTAAAAAATGGGGACTTTCGAGTACGTATGTACAAACTCATGATGTGAGCATTATCGAACAGGCCATTACAGAAAAAACGAAAGCCATATTCATTGAAACACCAACCAATCCTTTAATGGAAGAAACAGATATTCAAGCGGTTGCTGAACTAGCGAAGAAATATAATATTTTATTAATTGTCGACAATACGTTTTACACTCCATTACTTCAAAGACCGATTGAGCTTGGAGCTGATATTGTCATTCATAGTGCTACCAAATACTTAGGTGGACATAATGATGTGCTAGCTGGCTTGATCGTCGGGAAAGGAAAAGAGGTTTGTGAACAGCTTGGATTCCACCACAACTCTATTGGAGCTGTTTTAAGTCCGTTTGACTCTTGGCTTCTTATTCGTGGGATGAAGACTTTAGCACTTAGAATGAAACAGCATGAAAAAAATGCAAGAGAGCTTGCAAGCTTCTTAAAGAATCATGAAAATGTAGTAGATGTTCTATACCCTGGCCGTGGCGGCATGCTTTCCTTCCGAATTAAAAAAGAAGAGTGGGTTAATTCATTCTTACAAAATCTTAACCTTATTACGTTTGCAGAAAGTCTTGGGGGTGTAGAAAGCTTCATTACATACCCAGCTACACAGACACATGCGGATATTCCGGAAGAAATTCGTTTTTCAATTGGTGTTTGTAATCGCCTGCTTCGTTTCTCTGTTGGTATTGAAGACGTGGAGGATTTAATTAAAGATATTGACCAAGCTCTTACTCGTTTAAGTTCGGAGGCATAAAAATGACAAAAGAACACAATTTCTCATTTGAAACAAAACTACTTCATAATGAACATAAATTTGATCCTACTAACGGTGCTGTTTCCGTTCCTATTCAACATGCATCCACCTTTCATCAGCACAGCGTGGATGAGTTTGGAAAATACGACTATGGACGAAGCGCGAATCCAACTCGTGAAGCTTTTGAAACAGTCATTGCAAACCTTGAGGAAGGCACAAACGGATATGCCTTTTCATCAGGTATGGCAGCCATTTCGACTGCGTTTCTCCTTCTCTCTCAAGGAGACCATGTAGTGATCACGGAAGACGTGTATGGTGGGACCTACAGAATGGTGACGGAAGTCCTTTCGCGTTTTGGAATCGAGCATACATTTGTTGATATGACGGACCTTACAGCTGTAAAACAAGCGATTCGTCCGAATACGAAGGTTTTCTATGTAGAAACTCCTTCGAATCCGCTTTTAAAGGTGACGGATATTCGAGCCATCAGTGACATTGCGAAAAGTGTTGGAGCTTTAACCTTTGTTGACAATACATTTTTAACACCTGCTCTACAAAAGCCTTTACTTCTTGGTGCGGATGTAGTGCTTCATAGTGCCACGAAGTTTCTTTCTGGTCATAGTGATGTAGTTGCTGGTGCAATCGTTGTAAACGATCCTGACCTTGCTAAACAGATTGGATTTTTACAAAACTCTTTTGGCGCTGTGTTAGGCGTTCAAGATGCTTGGTTAGTGTTACGAGGAATGAAGACCTTATCGGTTCGGATGGACTTCTCAATGAAATCTACGCTAAAAATAGCACACTTCTTGCAGAACCATCCTTCTGTGAAAAAAGTGTACTACCCTGGTCTTACTGATCATCCACAGTACGAAATACAAAAAGAACAATCAGAAGGTGCCGGTGCCGTTCTTTCGTTCGAACTTGAAAGTGAAGAAGCCGTAAAACAATTTGTTGAATTAACAGAGATCCCTGTATTTGCTGTTAGCTTAGGAGCTGTTGAATCGATCCTCTCTTACCCAGCGAAAATGTCACATGCGGCAATGCCGATTGAACAACGTTTAAAAAGAGGAATCAGCCAAAGTCTCCTTCGCCTTTCTGTTGGCCTAGAACATCCAGATGATATCATTAAAGACTTCACGGCTGCCCTTGAAACGATAGCCGCGAAGAGCCAAGGAGAGAAAGTAAGATGAGCCTTTTAGATAAACTGAAAAAAGACATTGTCATTGGTGATGGTGCAATGGGTACCCTTCTCTACTCTTATGGAACGGATAGTTGTTTTGAAGAGTTAAACTTGTCGCATCCGGATGATATTTTAAACATCCATAAGGCCTATCTACGAGCTGGAGCGGATGTTATTCAAACGAACACGTATGCTGCCAACTCCTTAAAGCTACAAAGATATGGCCTTGAAGATTCTGTAGAAAAAATTAATCGTGCTGCCGTAAAAATTGCGAAACAAGCTATTACAAATGAAAGCTTTGTTGTAGGAACCATTGGTGGTAACCGTGGCATCCGACACAACTCGTTTTCTTTAGAGGAAATTGTCCAAAGCTTTTCACAGCAACTACATTACTTATTGCTTGAAGATATTGATGGCCTGTTACTTGAAACTTACTACGATTTAGATGAAATCGAAGCAGTCCTTTCTATTGCGAGAAAGGAAACAAATTTACCTATTATTGCTCAAGTTTCCATGCAGGTCCCTGGCATTATGCAAAACCGAACGCCCATTAATGAAGCTCTTTTACGTTTAGAGAATCTTGGTGCTGATGTAGTGGGTGTGAACTGTCGACTTGGTCCCCATCATATGCTTGAAAGCTTGGAACAAGTTGAATTACCTAAAACGGCGCTTTTATCCGCGTACCCAAATGCTAGTCTTCCTACGTACACTGATGGAAAATTCCATTATGAAGGAGATGCGGATTATTTCCGAAAAAGTGCTCAGGAATTCAGATCTCAAGGTGTTCGCCTTTTAGGAGGCTGCTGTGGTACGACTCCAGCCCATATTGAGGCCTTTGCTTCAGAGCTAAAAGGAACCTCACCTGTGACTGAAAAGCAAGTGGAAGTAAAAAAAGAAGTGGTTCAAGTGAAATCTGTACAACCAAAACGTACGGAACGTCCTCTACAGGAAATTGTTAAAGAAAGATCATCAGTCATTGTTGAATTGGACCCACCTCGAAAGCTGAACACAAAGAAATTTTTTGAAGGAGCTCAAGCGCTTAAGGAAGCCGGTGTTGATGCTATTACATTAGCTGATAATTCACTAGCGTCTCCAAGAATTTGTAATACTAGCTTGGCTCAATTGACAAAAACAAATATCGGCTTACGACCACTTGTTCACATTACTTGTCGTGATCGAAATATTATTGGTCTTCAATCTCATCTAATGGGACTTCATACCCTGGGATTACATGATATTTTAGCTATTACAGGCGACCCTGCCCGTGTCGGTGATTTCCCTGGTGCATCATCGGTATATGATGTCTCTTCATTCGAACTCATTAGCATGATTAAGCAGTTTAATGAAGGTCTGTCCCCTACTGGCAAGGACTTAGGTGAAAAAGGTGTATTTTCTGTTGCTGCCGCATTTAATCCAAATGTAAAATATATAGATAAAGCTGTTTTACGTATGGAAAAGAAAGCAAAGTATGGAGCAGATTACTTTATTACTCAACCCGTGTATTCAGAGGAAAAACTATTAGAGATCTACCATGCAACTAGGCATATCAACGAACCTATTTACATTGGGTTAATGCCATTAACATCGAGTAAAAATGCGGAGTTTCTTCATAACGAGGTACCTGGAATAAAAATTTCTGATTCTATTAGAGAGTTGATGGCTTCTTTAAAAGATGATCCTGTTCAATCAACTAATGAAGGAATCGCTATTACTAAGTCATTGATTGACGCAGCTTCTGAATTGTTTAATGGAATTTATTTAATAACTCCTTTTATGCGATATGAAATGACCGCACAGCTCGCTACCTATACAAATACGATAAACAGCCAAGTGTTAAGGAGGAAGCTGAATGCAAACAGCATCGTTAAATGAACAACTAAATAAACGAATTCTCATCATGGATGGTGCGATGGGTACGATGCTCCAACAAGAAGCATTAACAGCTAAGGATTTTGGTGGAGAAGAGTATGAGGGTTGCAATGAAATATTAAACCTCACCGCCCCTGATGTGATTGAAAAAATTCACCTAGAGTACTTACGTGCTGGAGCCGATATTATTGAAACCAATACATTCGGTGCCACTAGTCTAGTATTGGATGAATACGATTTAGGCTCTAAAGCGTATGAAATTAATGTGGTCGCTGCCAAGCTAGCAAGAAAGGCGTGTGATCAAATCTCTACACCTGAGTGGCCTCGCTTTGTCGCAGGGTCCCTTGGTCCTACAACCAAAACATTAAGTGTAACAGGTGGTACAACCTTTTCTGCTTTAGTTGAAACATATGAGGAGCAGGTACTCGGTCTTCTAGATGGTGATGTAGATTTACTGCTTCTTGAAACTAGCCAGGACTTGTTAAATGTAAAAGCTGGATTTTTAGGAATCCAAAGAGCCTTCGACCTTCGTAACCGCAAGCTTCCTATTATGATTTCAGGGACGATTGAACCGATGGGAACAACACTTGCTGGTCAATCCATTGAAGCCTTTTATATTTCCATTCAACATATGAACCCTATAGCAGTTGGACTAAATTGTGCAACAGGACCTGAGTTCATGCAGGATCATATTCGTTCCCTTTCTTCCCTATCAAACTCGGCAATCAGTTGTTACCCTAACGCTGGTTTACCTGATGAAGAAGGTCATTATCATGAAACACCTGATTTGCTAGCAAAAAAGCTTGGTAACTTCGCTGCTGAAGGCTGGATTAATATTGTTGGTGGTTGTTGTGGTACAACTCCTGAACATATTAAAGCTATTTCTGATGAGATGAAGAAATACAAGCCTCGTAAACGAATTGAAAACCATGCCCACATGGTGTCAGGCATTGAGCCATTTGTATACGATGATCCAACTCTGCGACCAATCATGGTTGGGGAACGAACAAATGTTATCGGGTCAAGAAAGTTTAAAAGATTGATTAGCGAAGGAAAAATTGAGGAAGCTTCGGAAATTGCGCGTGCTCAAGTGAAAAACGGAGCTCACGTCATCGACATCTGCTTAGCAGATCCTGACCGTGACGAAATTGTTGATATGGAGAACTTTATTCAGGAAGTTGTTAAAAAAGTAAAGGTTCCTTTAGTTATAGATTCAACCGATGACAAAGTTCTAGAAAAGGCACTTAGTTATTCTCAAGGTAAGGCCATTATCAACTCCATTAATCTTGAAGATGGCGAAGAAAAATTCGAATCAGTTTCCAAACTCGTTCACCAATATGGCGCTGCAATTGTTGTTGGGACCATTGACGAAAAAGGTATGGGTGTCACTGCCGAGAAAAAACTAGAGGTAGCGAAACGATCTTATGATCTCCTAGTTAATAAATATGGTGTTCCTCCTCAGGATATTATTTTTGATCCACTTGTCTTCCCTGTTGGGACTGGAGATGAACAATACATTGGTTCTGCAAAAGCAACAGTTGATGGAATTCGAATGATCAAGGAGCATATGCCTGAAACTCAAACAATATTGGGGATCAGTAATGTATCCTTCGGTCTTCCACCTGTCGGACGTGAAGTGTTGAACTCAGTATTCCTTTATCACTGTACAGTTGCTGGATTGGATTACGCGATTGTAAATACAGAAAAACTCGAACGTTTTGCAAGTATTCCACCTGAGGAAGTAAAAATGGCTGAAGATCTTCTTTTCCATACTACCGATGAAACACTAGCTGTTTTCACAGATTTTTACCGAGAAAAGAAAAAAGAAGTCAAAAGCACACTACCGGATATGACGTTAGAGGAGCGACTCGCTTACTATATCGTTGAAGGGACAAAAGAAGGGTTACTCCCTGACTTAGAGATTGCTTTATCAACCTACCCTGCCCCACTAGATATCATTAATGGTCCATTAATGGATGGTATGAAGGAAGTAGGTCGCCTATTCAATGACAATCAATTGATCGTAGCAGAGGTACTTCAAAGTGCTGAAGTAATGAAAGCCTCCGTTTCCTTCTTAGAACCACATATGGAAGCAGGAGATACATCTGCATCAAAAGGAAAAGTAATCCTAGCTACTGTAAAAGGCGATGTTCATGATATCGGTAAAAACTTAGTGGATATTATCTTAAGCAATAATGGATATGATGTAGTTGATTTAGGTATAAAGGTAACTCCAACTACATTAATCGAATCAATAAAAAAGGAAAATCCCGACATTGTTGGATTATCAGGGTTACTAGTAAAGTCCGCTCAACAAATGGTCCTGACTGCTCAAGACATGAAACAAGCAGGAATTAATGTTCCAATTTTAGTTGGCGGTGCAGCTTTATCTAGAAAATTTACTGACACGAAAATTTCTAAAGAGTACGATGGTTTAGTATTGTACGCTAAGGACGCGATGAATGGGTTAAGTCTAGCTAACCAGCTCCAAGATGAAGAAGAGCTGAAAAAGCTGGAGATTGAGCATGCTGAAAAACAAGAGCGTTTAGCTAGTACAAGCACCGACTCAAAAACTTCAACAGCTACAGCTACAGCCGTTAAGGTTCGCTCAAAAACAAAACAAGACTTTATCGTTCAAGCTCCAAAGGACGTTAAAAGACATATTTTACGACAATACTCTCTTGCCCATATTGAGCCATATATTAATGAACAAATGCTTATTGGTCATCATTTAGGGGTAAAAGGAACGATTGAAAAGCTATTAGCAGCTCAAGATGAAAAAGCGTGGAAAGTAAAAAATGTTGTTGATGAGCTAAAGGCAGATGCAAAACAAAAGGGTTGGATTAAACCCCAAGCAGTTTATCAGTTTTATCCTGCTCAATCAAAAGATGAGAGTATCTTTATCTATAATCCTGAAAATCATTCAGAAATTATTGAAACCTTTACGTTCCCTCGTCAGGAAACAGAACCATTTTTGTGCTTAGCAGATTATGTTAAATCTGTTGACTCTGGTGAAATGGATTATGTTGGTTTCTTTGCAGTAACTGCAGGCACAGGGATTCGTCAGGTCGCTGAAGAATTAAAAAAGGCTGGAAAGTTTTTAGAAAATCATGCTCTTCAAGCTTTAGCGTTAGAAACTGCTGAAGGATTTGCAGAATTCATTCATCGTCTCATGCGTGATCAGTGGGGATTCCCAGATCCGGTTAGCATGACGATGAAGGATCGATTCTCGGCTAAATATACTGGTCAACGCTTCTCCTTTGGATACCCAGCTTGTCCAGATCTTGAAGATCAAACAAGACTATTCTCCCTTCTGAAGCCTGAGGAAATAGGCATTCAATTAACAGAAGGTTTTATGATGGAGCCTGAAGCTTCTGTTACAGCAATGGTATTTTCACATCCAGAAGCCCGTTACTTCAATGTTTTAAGATAATTGCTAGAAAGTGTTTAGCCTAACAAGCTAAACACTTTTTTGTGTTTTTTTTCCTATTTTTCTACTACAATAAAAGTAATGACTAATAGAATAGGTGATTCTATGGATTTTTCAATTACTCCTTTAGGTGATGCTGCACTAATGATTGAATTCCAAGCAACTGGGTTAAGTGATAGAGCAAATGAATTCGTCCACTCTGCATATCATTTACTCTCAAAACGGTCAGTACCAGGAATGATCGCTTTGGTTCCTGCGTATACAACCTTAACGCTTCACTATGAACCTTCTTCCATAAAATCGGATTATCCATATCAGCACATGAAAATGATCATCCAAGAATTATTGCGAAAAGGTTTAAAAACGGACACTAGACATGGAAATTGTTTTCTTATCCCAGTATGCTATGAGCCTCCTTTTTCTTTGGATTTAACAGAGGTTGCTCAAGTTCACCACCTAACCGTGGAAGAAGTGATTCATTTTCATACAAAGCAAATTTATCAAGTTAGCTTTCTCGGCTTTTCACCAGGCTTTCCTTTTTTAAGTGGACTGCCTAAATCAATCGCTACCCCTAGAAAAAAAAATCCTAGAACACTTGTGAAAGCTGGCTCTGTTGGTATTGCAGGTGAACAAACGGGAATCTACCCTACCGATAGTCCTGGTGGCTGGCAAATTATCGGTCAAACACCGATTCGTATTTATTATCCCGAAAAGAAGGAGCCCACACTTTTTGCACCAAGCGATACGATCCGTTTTTACCCGATAACAGCTAAACAGTATTACCAACTGGAGGAATCTCATGAGTATAACTGTCCTTAAGCCTGGTCTCCTCACAACCATTCAAGATCTAGGTCGTACCCACTATCAAGCCAAGGGGATTGGCACTTCAGGTGCGCTAGATCTTCACTCTCATCGACTTGCTAATTGGCTTGTGGGAAATGAAGATAACGAAGCAACGATTGAAATCACCCTTATTGGCCCTACTCTACTGTTCCAATGTTCAGCAGTCATTTCGATATGTGGAGCAGATCTTACCCCTACATTAAATGGTATTAAAATAGACATCGGAAGAACGCTCCAGGTTTTAAAGGGAGATGTTCTCTCATTTTCTGCCATTCGTAACGGTAGTCGGGCGTATCTTGCTGTAAGTGGAGGTATCCATACTCCTTCCAAATTTGGGAGTAGAAGTACTGATATCAGGTCACAAATTGGTGGCCACTATGGGAGGTCCTTACAAGCTAAAGATCAATTATTGATCTCATCAAGTTATTTATTACATCGCATACAATGGAAGCTCTCCCCTGAATTACATAACCATGTGACGGAAAATAGAAAAGTACGATTTACAAAAGGAAAGCAATACGGCCTCTTTACAAACAGTAGCCATCAAGCGTTTTTCACTTCAGACTTTCAAATTAATAAAGATTCAAATCGAATGGGAATCCGACTAAATGGAAATCCCCTTCAATTACAAACAAAACAGGAGCTTGTTACTGAGGGAGTGGCACATGGTTCTGTTCAAGTTCCTCCAAATGGACAGCCCATCATCCTTCTATCAGATAGACAAACAACTGGAGGGTATCCGAAAATAGCACAAATCGCATCCGTAGACCTCCCCTATCTAGCACAAAAAAAACCAGGAGAAATGGTAAATTTTGAAGAAATCACCTTACAAGAATCTCAAAAATTATATGGTAGGATGAATCATCTTATGCGGGTGCAAAAGGCAATCATTAAATTAGGATTAAAAGGAGTGATTCAACATGGAGGTTGATCTGAATTGTGATTTAGGCGAAAGCTTTGGTGTTTATAAGCTTGGAAATGACCAAGAAATGATGAAATATATCACTTCGGCTAACATCGCATGTGGTTTTCATGCAGGCGACCCGATTACAATGAGAGAAGCTGTTTTAATGGCCTTATCCAACGGGGTATCTATAGGAGCGCACCCTGGTTTAGCTGATTTAAGAGGGTTTGGTCGGAGAAATATACACATCTCTCCTAAAGATGCCTATCATGATGTTATATATCAAATCGGTGCATTAGAAGCATTTGTCAAATCAGAGGGTGGACTATTACGACATGTAAAACCTCATGGAGCTTTATATAATTTATGTGCTGAGGATGAGGCACTCTCTGAGGCTGTTGCAGAAGCTGTTTATCGAGTGGATCCTAATTTATATTTATATGGGTTAAGCGGAAGTAAATTAATTGAAGCAGGAAGGAAACTTGGTCTAAAAACCGTAAATGAGGTGTTTGCGGACCGAGCTTATATGGAAAACGGGACACTTGCACCAAGACATATGGAAGGTGCCGTCATTAGCGACGAAAATACTTCCATGCACCAAGTACTTCAGCTAGTTCTTGAAAAGCGGGTAAAAACTATAATGGGAAGTGAAATCCCATTACAAGCAGACTCTATTTGCTTACATGGTGATGGGAATAAAGCCGTTGAAATGGCAAAATTAATTTCTTCCACACTTAAGAACAAAGGAGTAGTTTTAAAACCATCCTTATAACAAAGAAAGAAGCGCCATTTATTGCTGCGCTTCTTTTACTCTGTTAGTGATTCCTTCAGGAGAAGCATTTCTTCCTCCGTTTTCGCGATCTTCAACAATTGTCTGTCCAATCTTTTCGATATATTATCAAAGTTTTTTTGATAACTAGCCTGCATTTTTGAAAAAGTATCCTCTATGGCGACGGTCACTTTTTCATAGGGGTGTTCCTCAATCTTCTGTAATAATTCCTTAATATCACCTATATCAATTTGATTAACAGCTACACGATGCTCAATGCTGTTCACTTTCTCAAGCGTTGCAAGTCTTGATTCAATAGAATCTAATTTTGAGTTTACATTTATATTGATTTCATTTAAGAGCCGCACTAATTGCGTCATCTCACTCATGTTCAAAACCCCTCAATGTTTTTTCTAATTGTATCATTTACAACATAAGAAAGGTGTTACAGAACTTCGTTATTTTCGTGTCAAAAAAACAAACGTTTCAATTTCTTGGTTGACTACATATAGTCATTTTTAGTGTTTCGGGTACTTTCCGACAACGTGAATGGCTGAAATAATTTTTTTATTAATCCATTTTCGATTATCTATTGTGTTAAGTGTTTCATAAACCATTTTTCTACCTTCTTCTGTTGTTACATAGTGACTAGGAAGGCTGTTTAAACTAAGTGCGATGATGTCATTTCGACATTTGTCACATTTACAAAATATTTGGTACTCAGGTCCAACCATACACATGGTAACTAAGGCGATTACTATTTCTTCCATAACATTAACGTAATTTTTCATTCATCCACTCCGCCTTATTAGATAAAAATTGCCAAATTGAATATATTTCGATACTCTATAGATACCTATTGTAACAGGAGATTCCTATGATTCGTATGATTGGCATTACAAAAGATTTTACCATAAAAGACATTAGTTTCCGTCATTTTAATCCCAATGAATGGATTTGGTATTGGATTGATTTCAATCAGCCAAGTGAGGAAGAAACGATTTATTTACAAGATCCTTTGCAATTTCATCCCCTCGCTATAGAAGATTGCATTAATAAGCTTCAACGTCCTAAACTGGACTATTATGATCAGCACACCTTTTACGTTACACATCGCTTAGGTGAAAGGAGCTTGGAAAAGGAAGAAATTAATTTTTTTGTTGAAAAGCAATTTATTGTCACCTATCACCATTTACCGTCCCCAGAAATTGATCAAGTATGGGAGCGTTTAATTCATTCTCGCAAGATCAAAGACTGGAATCCATACTTAGTGTTCTACTACGTGCTCGATAAGATTGTTGACAATTATTTCCCGTTTTTATATGAAATCGAAGATACTTTAAATGACATAGAAGACAATTCGAATCATTTATCAATGGAAAAATTGCTTGATCAATTGTTTGAGACGAGACACCATTTATTAAGCCTGCGACATACGATTATTCCTATGAGAGACCTTCTCTACCGAATGTTAAACTCGCACCGACTAGAAACCATTCAAGGAAAAAAAGAGTATTTTGCTGATATATATGACCACCTGCTGAAATTATCTGAAATGATTGATGCAAACCGTGAAATCACTGCTGATATACGCGATAGTTATATTTCATATAACTCCCACCAAACCAATCGAGTGATGAAGGTACTTACAGTTATCACAACCATTTTTATGCCACTTACCTTTATAGCAGGTATTTACGGAATGAATTTTGAGCACATGCCAGAACTCAGGTGGGAATATGGATACTTTCTTATACTTCTCATTATGCTTATCATTGGGGGAGGTATGTATATTTGGTTTAAAAAGAAGGGTTGGTTTCGATAAATGTATGAAATCCCCAGCTGTAGCTGGGGATTTATTATTAGATGATTTTTTTATCATTTATATCGTATTTTTCTTTTAACCACGGTGGAGCCGTTTTGACTAGTCTTTGTAAGATGAAAGTTGTAAATAATAAATCATCCGTAAACCCAAAAATGGCAAATATATCTGGTATCACATCAATTGGCAATAAGAGATAACCAATTATAAGAGCTATTGGCCAAGCCTTATGTTTTGGTGATACGTCTCGTGCAAAATAAAACTCTCTTATGAATGGTAAGAATCTCCAAAATTTAACGACAAATGCTACTCTTCTCCAGGCTTTTTTCATGCTCGATTCCCCTTCCTTAACCTTTTACTGGATATGGATTAGATCTTGATCCTCACTCTTAACCCCTGCATCAAATATCATCTTGGTTTTAAATCGATACTTGATCGTTGATGACGATTTTTCAAGTTTATCTGGCAAGGTAAATCGAAAATTTAATTGATTTTGTTCTTGAGATTCAATCATTTGTGTAGTGTAGATCGTTGAGCTTTCAATGATTACTTCTTGATTTTCCTCTTCATTTTTCATTACTAAATCACATTCAATTCTTTTTAACTGCTGCTCAATCGTTCCTCCTTGAATATGAAAATGTCCTGTGACACACTCCCCTGGTTGAAATTTAGTATGATCTAGCTTTAAGTCTATCGTAGCTGATCCAATTCCTAATAATGACATATACTTTCTCAAAATCATGTTTTCCCAATCCCCTCAATATTTTTTATTTACCCTTATCCTTATCCTATTATCAATAAAATAAAAATGGTCCTTACCTTGGAGGTAAAGACCATAAATAAAGACCTTTACCAAATGGTAAAGGTCTTGCTAACAACAAGTAAAGAATGTTGCCAACAAAGCCGAGAGTTTCCTCTGAAGTGACGACTTTGCTGTAAAAGCTACTCCCCTTTAGGAGATATTATAAAATTTATATATACTAATTTTATGTTAATTTCCTTAAATTTGTCAATCTTTTTATAATGGAATTTCTAAAACAATCTTTGTCCCTTTACCAGGAGAGGAATGAATATGGACTTCCCCTTTAACAGCTCGAGCACGTTCCTCCATACTAAATAGTCCTACTCCCCTTGTAATGTTTGAGGGATCGAACCCTTGACCATTATCTTCAATGATCACACGAACCTCTTGATCCATCTCTCGAATAATAATCGAAACTTGCTCAGCATTTGCATATTTTTGAATATTAATTAATGCTTCCTGAAGAATACGATAAATAGTAATTTCCTTGTTTGATGAAAGCCGCTGTTGTAAAAAGCAATCAAATTGAACATCAATCTGATAATTCTCTGAAAAACGAGTTAAATATGAACGGATCGCAGGTAAAAGACCAAGATCATCTAGGACAGACGGCCTTAATTCCTGGGATATTTTTCTGACTTCTTCAATTAGTTCCGTAGCTTCTTTTTGGAGCATATCAAGTAAGGGATGCTTTAGTTGCGATTGTAAAATATTAATTGAAATTAAATGACTATACAGATTTTGCCCGATCCCATCATGAAGATTTCTTGAGAGCCTTTTTCTTTCATCTTCTTGTACCTCGATGATTTTTGTCATCATACTTTGTAGCTCTTCTTCTACTTTTTTTCTTTCTGTGACCTCATGACGAATCGCTAAATACTGATACGGTTTTCCATTTGAATCCAAAAACGGAACAATGGTCGTGTCTACCCAATAATATGTACCATCTTTTGCACGATTTTTTATTTCTCCATTCCATACTTGACCAGATGATATGGTCATCCATAGGTCTTTGAAGAATGACTTTGGATGAAAGCTTGAATTAATAATTCGATGATCCGATCCGATCAGTTCTTCCCTTGAGTACTTAGAGATTTGAGAGAACTTATCATTTACATACGTAATGTGACCTTTAGCATCTGTAATTGCTACAATAGATGAGGCATCTAGGGCAAATTTGAAATCCTTTAATTCTTGAACAGATTTTTGTAATTCTTCAGATAGTTCGTTAAGAGGATTAGGTGAGTGATGATTTACGTTGATGATCCTCGATTGATCCTTCAACTCTATAGCCTCCCTCTAAAATTCTTTTACATTTTTTCCTATGATAGAAATTTTTTTAAATCAGCTGCAGCCTTCTCAACTAACTTTTTTTCATCGTCACTGATACAAGTTTCTGATCTAAACCCCACCAGCAACACACCTTTAGGTATGCCATTGATGAGTATAGGTACAGCATACGCATAAAGCAGTTTTTCCGCTAACAGGATGGGATACTCTAAAGCTTTTCCTAGAATATTCTGAGGAAAATACTTAATCTCCATCGGTCTTCCGGTAGATATCACTCTACCGGCAATTCCTTTTCCATACCGTAGGGTGATTCTTTCATATTTATCATTGCTATTCCCTGAAGCAATTTTCCAGCCAATATTAGGTCCTTTGCTCTCTTGAAAGGCTAGACCGACAAAGTCACATTCAATCGTTCCTTGTAGCTGTTCGCAAGCCTGTTTCATGTATGTCTGATTGTATAAGTTATCCATAACCATTGAATACATCCTTTACATGCCATAGCCGAGCAAGCCCTTTTTAAGTGCAAATGCAACTAGCTCAGGTCTAGTTTTCATTTGAAGCTTCTCCATAAGATTTCCCTTATGTGTTTCAACTGTTTTAACAGAAATGACCAGCTTTTCTGCAATTTCTTTATTCGCATAACCTTTTGCAATTAAAGTTAAGACTTCTCTTTCTCTATCAGATAGAAGACTAAAAGTATCTTGATTTCCTTGTTTTACGCTGTCAATATACTCTTCCATTAGCCTTTTCGTGGCAGATGGATGAAGGTAAGCATCACCTTTTGCAACCATTTTTATGGCACCTAACAATTCATCATGTGGTGCACTTTTCAAAATACATCCTGAAGCACCCGCTTGAATCGCCCGAAATAAATACTCTTCATCATCATGCATCGTTAAAATAAGGATTTGTACGTTTGGCATCAGCTTTTTTAGCTCCGATGTAGCTGATAACCCATCCTTGCCGTGTGGCATGCTTAAGTCCATTACGACTACATCTGGCTTTAGCTCTTGGGCTAACTGAATACCTTCGTTCCCCTCTGACGCCTCCCCTACCACTTCCATCTCTGGATGGTTACTTAATAACATTTTTAATCCCATTCTAACGACAGCATGATCATCACATAATATAATTTTAATCAAGGTAAGCCCCCCCTATGACCTTCTAAAAAGGAACATCATCCTTATATCCTTTTATTATAGCGGTAAAAGAACATCAATTGTAGTCCCTACCCCTATTTCAGAAGTTATCACGCATTGGCCCCCAATTAAATTCATACGCTCTTTCATAGCAGCCAATCCACTAGAACGCTGAATTTCATTTTCAACGTTAAACCCTTTCCCATTGTCCTTAATTGTCATGGTTAATTTGTTATCACCAAATGAGAAGTCTAGCTGCACAAAATGAGTGTCCGCATATTTTGCTACATTTCCTAATGCCTCTTGACATACTCGAAAAAGGGTTATTTTTTGCGGTTCTGCTAATTTCGGTTCCTGTCCCTCAATATCGAGATCGACTAATATTCCGTATGTCGACGTAAACATCCGTAAATAGCTTTTCATTGCTGGTACTAACCCAAGTGTTGTTAACGTAGGAGGATGAAGCTCTACTGACAACAGCCGGATTTCCTGAATCGTCTTTTCAAGTAATTGACTCATTTCATTCACATATGATTTCATATTTGAACCGTTTATGGCCTGTTCTATAAATTGGAGCCCAGTATACATACTATAGAGGGTTTGCCCAACACCTTCATGAAGCTCAAGTGCGATACGTTTAATTTCTTCTTCTTGTGATTGGATAATGTATGAGCTAATTTGATTTTTAGTCGGTGAATTTTTCATTAGGAACCTCCCCCTAACCATAAATATAGATAGACACATACCCCATCATTTTATGAAAACAAATGATGGGGCATATGCCTTGTTTATGCTACATTTTTCGAATGTCTTGTGCTTACAGTAGAACGTTGATAGTAGAACCAGTTTAATACAATGGAAATCACATAGAACGCGATAAAGAAATAAAAGGCATTCACTGGTGTTCCAAACTGATTAACTGACCAACCGAAAAGCTTCGGTATAAAGAATGAACCATATGCTGCGAATGCAGCGGTGAATCCTAGGACTGGAGCTGCTTCTTTTACAGGGAAGATATCTGGAATCATCTGGAATGTTGAACCAGATCCTAAACCTGCCGCAATAAATAGAACTAGGAATGATGCAAGGAATCCTGTAAACATTTTGTCATTTGTAAAATAGATAACTCCTGCTGCTCCTATTGCCATAACTACAAGAACCCAGGCAGTGACAAGAGCTCCACCTAATTTATCGGAAATCCAGCCACCAATAGGTCTTGCTGCTGCTGCTAAAAATGCTCCTAGGAAGGCTAGACCAACATGTTCAGGGAATTGAGATTTTAGTAGTAAAGGAAATGCTGCTGAATATCCAATAAAGGAACCAAAAGTAGCAACATATAAAACAGTCATAATCCAAGTGTGCTTACGCTTAACGATAATAAATTGGTCCTTCACTGATTGAGTCGCTGTTGGAATATTATCCATTCCAAACCAAGCAGCAACCGTCAAAATTGCAATCGGAATAACCCAAACGAAAGCTGCATTTTGAATCCAAACACTTTCGCCTGTTGGCAATGTTTGACTTCCACCAATCAAAGCAAATGTTCCAGATGCAATGATGAGAGGAGTCACGAATTGAACAACCGATACACCCATATTTCCTAGTCCACCGTTAATACCAAGTGCTGTTCCTTTTTCTTTTTTCGGAAAGAAGAAACTCATATTAGCTGAAGAAGAAGAGAAGTTACCTCCACCAAGTCCACATAAAGCAGCAAGGATTAGCATAGTGGTATATGGTGTGTCAGGGTTTTGTACAGCAAATCCAATCCCAACTGCTGGGATAGCTAAAATAGCTGTAGAAAATACGGTCCAGTTTCTTCCCCCAAATTTACCGACTGCAAAAGTATACACAAATCTAAGTGTTGCCCCAACAAGTCCTGGCATTGCAGCAAGTGTAAACAGCTGTTCAGGGGTAAAATTAAATCCTACATCATTTAAGCGTACTGCAACAACCGACCATATTTGCCATACAACAAACGCCATCATTAGAGATGGAACGGAGATTAATAAGTTTCTTTTGGCATGTCTTTTCCCTTCTTTTTGCCAAAACTGTTCATCTTCTGGATTCCAATGAGTGATTCTTCCTTTACTCATGTTAATCAACCTTTCTAATTACATAATATAGTTTACTAGTTTCATCAAACGCTACCCATTCCTTTTCACTAACAGTTACTTGAGAAGATCCAGGTATAGCAAAGAAATTTCTGTCGTCAAAATAGACTCTCACATGTGTTTCGTCAGGACATAATCCAACTTTTACTAATGATTTTTTTATAAACGGTGCGGCCTGCTCTTCCCCAGAATAGTCCTGAATAGAAAGCTCAACTATTTGATTGACATAGATTTTTAGATCCTCAAGATTAATGCCCTGCACAGCTACTGCCACATCCTTTCCCATTAGGGTAAACAAACATCTTATAACCTTGGAGATAAGACCAGAAGTCAACTTGTGCGTGTGTCTCAATATGCTCAATAACTTCTTCCTCTGACTGAAAACGAGTCATTCCTTTTATCTCTGCAACAACTACATCTGCACCTTCAGTTACTTTTTCATCAAGATACCAATTCACACGCATTCCTTTAAACAAATCAGTTAACAACTGATCAATGAGATTAGAGAATTCTCCAACATGCTCTCTTACAAAACAGAAGTCTAAGTAGGTTTCAGAATTCATTGTCAATCACGCCTTCTTTTGATCTTGTTTGTAAATTAGAAATGCTATAGGGAATAAAATAAGATTTAAGACACAATAAATGATTGCCGTTACATAGTTTTCAAAATAATACTGGTGCACCATTTTTTGTGTAAATACGATATTTAACATAAGAATGACTAACAGGGCAGCAAAATTGAAATTACACTTCATAACGTTTCACCTTCACTGCATATACTGCGTCTTTCTCTACTATTACTTCAATTTCAGGTAATGGTCTACGAGGAGGTCCGGCGGTTGGTGCGCCTGTTTCAACATCAAATTTTCCATGATGGCAAGGACAAAGCATCTCCCCTTTTTCCTTTTCCCAAAATACTGGACAGCGAAGGTGAGTACATGCATTTTGATAAGCAACATATTTTGTTTCAGTTAACCGAATTAATATCGCATCGTCATGTTCACCAGGGAACTTAAAATCAACGGAATGGCCAACAGGAATACTTTTTATATCAACAATCTTTTTGTGCGGATATTCCTTGTTTCCTAGTCCCATTAATTCCTTAGCTGCAACCCCACCCCAAGGGAGAGATGATACGGCAAATACACCAGCTGCCCCTACTAATGTCTTCATAAATCCTCGACGGTCTAGCTTTCTCTCATTGTTCCGATTGATATTGTGGGTATAATTATCTTCATTAAAGGGGATTTTATTATTTTTATGTGTCATGATAATCCCTCCTAAAATAACTTTGTTACTCCCTGTAAAATACCAGGGAGATTCACTCGTACATTTGTTTCGCCTTCAAGATATGGCATACTTGTCACCCATTTACCATTATCTAAATTAAACTGCTTTTGCTTTGCTTCGATCTCATCATCCGTTAGCCACTGCAATGTATTTGATGGGCAAACACTTGCACACATGGGAGGTATTCCATCCTTTGTCCGGTCAATACACAAATCGCATTTGTACATAAGATTTTGTTCCGTATCAAATTTTGGAATTCCATATGGACAAGCGATCGTACAGTTTTGACAGCCAATACATTTTTCTACCAATGCAGACAATACCGCTCCCGTTTCATGGATTTGGATCGCCTGAGCAGGACAGCTTCTTGCACATGCCGGATTTACACAGTGAAGGCACATGAGAGGCATCGTCTGACGGTTTACAAGAGGATTCACATCATATACATAGTTTCTGTTTTTCTCTTCATGTCCTCCGCACTGCGTACACGCAGCCAAACAAGAGCGGCAGCCGATACAGTTTTCTAATTCTAGATAGAGCCTCTTCTTCATTTATTGCACCTTCTTTATTTCTAGTTTTTCAATTTGCGCTGCACATGCCTTAAACTCTGGCATTCTTGACATCGGGTCAAGTGCTGCAATGGTAAGGAGATTAATAGATTGATCGTGACCAAAGTGATATGGTACGAACACCGTATCTTTTCGAATCGCTTCGGTTATTTTCACTTTATAATCAGCTGTTCCACGACGAGTGAACAATCGAACCACCTCTTCATGCTGAATATCATATTTAGAGGCGGTATCCGGATGCACCTCAACATAAGGTTCTGGACACATATCACGTAAAAATTGAATTCGTCTCGTTTGATTTCCGGATAGGTAATGGTACACCACACGCCCGGTTGTTAAACGTAATGGATATTCTTCACATGGCTCTTCTGCTGGTGGTCTGTATGGAAGTGCACAAATTTTGGCTTTTCCATCTGGATGATAAAACTTTTTGTCTAAGAACATATGTGGTGTTCCTTTATCAGCTTCATCTTTACAAGGCCAAAACACTCCATCTTGCTTCTCGATCTTATCCCACGTTGCACCATAATAGTCTGCGTAACCACCTTTAGAGGCTAAGCGGAATTCGTCTCCGATATCTTTTGCTGTTTTTAAATGTCTGAAGTATTGCCCTCTTCCAAGTCTTTCTGCAAGATCAACTTGAATCTCCCAGTCTGGTTTAGATTCGCCAACAGGCTCTTGAGCTTTATTAATTTTAATGATACGACCTTCGATATTGGTGACAGTTCCCTCATCCTCAGACCAAGTGGTTGTTGGAAGAATGACATCGGCAAATTCTGCTGATTCAGAAAGATAAAAATCTGCAACAACCATAAAATCGAGATTTTTTAAGGCGTTTCGTACATAATTAAGATTAGGAGCACTAACAGCAGGATTTGAACATAATAGGTAGAGGCCTCTAATCGTTTTATCTGTCATCAACTCAAACATCTCGTACGCTGACACACCTGCTTGCGGCATCTCTTCCGGCTTGATTCCCCATACTTTACTTACTTCTCGAACATGTTCTGGATTGGCAATTTTACGATAACCAGGAAGGGCATCAGCCTTTTGCCCGTGCTCACGTCCTCCTTGCCCATTACCTTGACCAGTAAAAGTGGCTACGCCTGATTTTGGACGACCAATTTTGCCTGTTACGAGAGCTAAATTGGTATACGCAGAAACATTGTCAACACCTTTATGCTGTTGCTCAATTCCACGAGCAAACATAACTACAGCATTTGGGGCTTTTCCATATATCTCAGCTGCTCTAATAATCTTCTCTGGAGCAACACCTGTAAGTTCGCTTGTATATTCTGGAGTAAACTGTTTCACTAATTCCTTTGTCTCTTCAAATCCATTTGTGTGATTGTTCACAAAATGTTCATCAATATGGCCCATTTCGATTAATTGATAGAGAATTCCATTTGCAAGAGCAAGGTCTGTACCTGGACGAAGATCCAAATGAAGATCCGCTCTTCTTGCAATTGGTGTTTCACGTGGGTCAACCACAATGATGTATCCTCCTCTTTCTTGTACATTCCAAATGCGGAACATAGAGGTTGGATGACATTCAGCTGTATTACTTCCAGCTATAAGCAAGCAGTCTGTTTCATGTATATCTGTCCAAGGAATCGTTGATCCTCTATCGACACCTAGTGATCTCATAAATCCACCAGCTGCACTTGACATACAGAAGCGGCCATTATAATCAATATATCTTGTGCCTAGAGCGACACGAGCAAACTTTCCAGTTAAATAGCATTTCTCATTTGTCATTGAAACACCGCTGAAAACTGAAAGACTATCTTTTCCATAATCCTTCTGTAATTCTTGGAATTTCTTTACGATTAAATTGTATGCTTCTTCCCAACTTGCCTCACGAAAACCTTCTTTTGTTCCTTTTAATGCTTGATTATCACGAATTAGCGGCCTTAAAATACGTTCATCATGATTCGTTTGCTGGTAAGCTGTCACACCTTTCGGGCACATTTTCCCAACTGTTACAGGCCATTCATAACGAGGCTCTACCCCAATAATTTTATTTGTTTTTGTATTCACTCGTAAATTCATCCCACATTGCATCCCGCAATAACTACAGTGAGTTTTCACTAGTTTTTCATTTGGATGATGTAAGTTCTTTACTTCTTTAAAAAATTTATCCCTTTGCATTCTGGTTTGCCTCCTTAACTTTCACTTCATGTGTAGGGAAGCCAGAGAACTGAGCGATACGGTACTTTCTCCGACATGGAAGACATAATTCCGCAAGATGAAAGTCTTCCTTTTTAAATTCCATATGGTTCACGCCTAATACATGAACGACATCATTTGATTGTTCTGTTGATACAAATCCTTCACCACAAACCTTACAATGCTTCATTGACTGCTCAGCATAATGCTCGCGGTAGTTTCTAGCAAAGATACTTACTGGGCGGAAAGGAATATGTGCTAATTTTCCAAATGGTAAATATATTAAAGTAACAATTACGGAATATTGATGAATTAATGACATGACCGAATGTCCCCAGCCGTGTAAAAACATATTGATAAACGTCAATGCAATACCTGTGATACTAACAAAAAGTAGTAAATATAATGGCAAAAAGTCGTAAACAACTGTTTGTTCTGCACGTGCTTGCATATTTTTCAATCGTCTGTAAATAATCATGCAAACACCTGTGATTACCATAACTGCAGATATATTTAAAGCGTTATAGAAAAGATATCCTAAAGCACCGTCTGCTTTAATTGTCATGATGTCAATTCCCATTCCAACGACCGTATAATATCCATTCTCTTCCATCGTAAAGTACATCCAGCCAAACACTAATGGGAAGGTAACGAATGCTGCGATTACACAACCCCAACCCATTAAAATATGTTGAGTCCAACGATAGATCCCACGATTCCAAATAAAACGATAGGTGACTAGGTGCTCCGTAGTCGTCTTAGGGGTTGACTTTCGAAACAAAAGTTTTAATCCTTTTTTAATGAAGATTTTTGTTGGTGGTCGTTCTCCCCAAGCGATAAATCGATAAAAGAATCCTCCTAAAAAAACAATCGTCCCAACCATGTATCCGTATAAATTCAAGTCGATATGAGTAAACATTCTCGTTCCAATAAATGATAAAATTGCTAGTCCGCATACACTTAAAAACATAGATTTGGCAAACTTAGAAGCAAACGCACGATCGATTGAATGTGTTGCTTTTTTATTTGCTGAAAGTACTCCTTGCATTATTAAGCTCCTCCTTGAAAAATCACCATTTAAGATATTCTCATTTTATGTCTTGATCTCAATTGAACGTATCGGGGGATTTCCTTACCCACCTCGGAAAATTCCCTTAGAGGGCTATTTTTCGGCATTCATAAGGCACTTCGGAGCTTACAAACGTTGATATATCAACGTTTATTGATTTGTGGCGATTTTGTAACAGTTGATGTCATAATCGGTTTTTCAGCAAAAAAAACCACTTTTCTGTAATAGAAAAGTGGTTTATCCCCTATTTAACTCGGTATCAATCATGTGATCTAATCTTTCTAAACTCTTTCTTGCCCTTTCATTTGAAATGGTTCGATAATGATGTAATCCTCCTTCTTCCTCATCCATTTCATCCGCCTTTTTTACAATTTCTTGTAAGGGAGTTCTAATGATTGTATTTGTTGGTAGAAACGAATCGGTATGAAATAAAATGGCATGAGAAATGACCTTTGCTGACGCGGGGTTTTCACCGAGGCGAATTAATAATTTATGAGCGCGTTCAGCCCCTTTTATAGGATGAATATCGTATTTTTTATACATTTCATAATCCCACTTCCCATTTTTATACCAAGTGAAGTGTCCAATATCATGCAGTAACCCAGCTTTTGCTGCTAAATCAACATGTACTGAGTGTTTCTTTGCTAAGTGAAAGGAATGATAAGCGACAGCAATCGCATGGGAAATGCCTGATCTAGTCAAATATTTTTGTGCAATGTGATGGTCAAAAATCGCTTTTAATTCAACGTCACGCAATTGTTGTCCCCTCCTTTTTACTCAGGTAAATTGCCAACATAAATGATATAGGCCAAAAAAACGATAATAAATGCAGCTAGGCCCACGGTAACAACACTTCTTATCGCCCCTTTCCAATTAGTAACACCTGAAAAACCAATGATGCCAACGAAAAATACAATCATTGTAAAATAATAAATCATTTTTAACGGATGAATTCCAACCCACTGGATAAAGTAAGAAGTAAGTATATTAGTAGAGAGAACAAATACGAGTCCACAAGAAAGTAATACCATGAAAAATGACCACGTATTCAGTATCTTTCCCATATTTTTCTCCTCCTTATTCTATTCTTACTATTAAATATATACAGAAAGAGAAGGAGTTATTTCATATTGTCTTAATATTCCGTATATTATTCCACAAACTTTGCTGTAATCCTTCTTATCCAGCAATATCTTTTCGCAATTTTCTCAACTAAAAGAAAAAACTGCTAACTCGATTAGCAAGCAAGCAGTTTTTGAGACGTCCGTTCATTTATATCAATACCGTTTAAACTGGCTAACGAATCTTTTACTTAACAGTCTAGGCATTGGTGGTAATGCAACGACCGATAACTTTCCATTAAGCACTTCAGTGACTCCTTTTTCATGAACCGCATAAAAACCACTTTCCACCAACGTTTCTAGATCGTTTTCACTGCCCCTTAATATCCTTTTCTTCATGCCTGATTGGTACCATTCTACATAGTATTCAAAGTAATCAGGAAACCTAGCTTGCTTGGAGCTGACCATATTTATGGTGGATATAGTAGCAGCATGGGCAATTTGTGAGGCAAGTTTCCCAGGAGAAAGTTTTAAGTCCTCGTTCACAACGTAATATTGCACGACCTCATTATTCACCGATTCCCCTCCCTTACAGCAACAAATTCAACTTTTTCTTCTATGTATACTCATAAAAAATACATTCTATGCGAAAACCGTTGCTTACTCGGCCACCAAACTTGTCCATAAAAAGAAAAGCACTCCTTTTAGAAGTGCTGCGGCTTCATCCTTGATGAACAAATGCATCAAAGCCTTCTCTTTCTGCCCTACTTGCTAACTCTTCAGCTCTACTTCTATCAGCAAATGCTCCAATTTGGACTTTGAATAACCCATCCTCTTGGTACACATAGGTCTCGAACCCTTTCGATATAGCTCTTTCGGCTAGCCTTTCAGCATTTTCTCTTGTTCGGAATGCTCCTATTTGGACACGATATACGCCTTGTCCGGGAGATGGAGCAGGTGTCGTTTTTCTTCTTAAATTAAACGCCCTAGCCAGCCCGTTTGTATGCCCCCTTGCCAAGCTTGTAATAAAAGATGGACTTCGTAACTTTTCTGCATCTGAAGTATTATCAATAAACCCATTTTCTGTGAGGACCGCATCCATATTGGTTTCCCTTAGCACATGAAAATCAGCTTGCTTTTGTCCTCTATTCGAGAAGTTTACCGCTTTAAGCACTTCCTCGTGAATGGCTTGACGATAGGTAGTTGTAGGAACTCCTACATTAGGGTAAACATAACTCTCAAAGCCCGTTCCCCCACCTGCATTTACGTGAATCGAAAGGTAGAAGTCAGCTCCCCAGGTGTTAGCTGCATTTGTTCGGGAAGTTAAACTCACGGTTTGGTCTCCCGTTCGACTCATCTGAACGTCAACATTTTCGTATTCATTGATAAGAAAATTACGAATGGTAGAAGCTAAACTGAGCGTTATATTTTTTTCTTGCAGTCCATTACCAGTGGCACCAGGATCTGATCCCCCATGACCTGGATCCAAAAATATTTTCACCATATTATTTCTCACCTCCTTACTTCTTATATATGAGAAAACAGCAAAATAAGACAATATTTTCACGTATTAATGTTAGAATTTCGATTACCGAAATAATTCTGATACTTGTTTATAATTAAAAGTATTTTCCTTTACAGTTATTATTTCATTTCATATATTGGAATAGAGCGGTATTTTATACATGCGAAAGAAGAATACTTTATACATAGAACTAGAAAATATCTTAAAAGGATGATTTTGTTTTGACCATTGAACTCGTTATATTAGTCGTATTAATTTTATTAAATGCCTTTTTTGCAGCTTCAGAAATTGCACTCATTTCCTTAAATGATAATAAAATTAAAGTCATGGCTGATGAAGGACATAAAAAGGCAAAGATGCTCCACCAGCTATTAAGTGAACCAAGTCGTTTTTTGGCAACGATACAAATTGGCATCACTTTAGCTGGGTTCCTAGCGAGTGCGTTTGCTGCTGAGAACTTTGCTAGTGACTTCACTAAACTGCTACTTGCTTTAGGGGTACCATTATCAGAAAGAATGCTTGGTACCGTCTCTGTTTTTGTCATTACGATCATTTTGTCTTACTTTACTCTCGTATTTGGAGAATTAGTTCCAAAACGTTTGGCAATGAAAAAAGCAGAAGCTATTTCGATGATAGCAGTAATTCCGCTTACCACCTTGTCAAAGATTTCTGCACCTTTTGTGAAATTACTCACTGGATCAACAAACATCGTTGTTCGTCTTTTTGGTGTAGACCCACATGCGGAGGATGAGGATGCAACCGAAGAAGAAATCAAACTAATGCTTGATATCGGCAAGGAAAGAGGGACCATCCAAGAGGCGGAAAGCGTTATGATCAACAATATCTTTGCCTTTGATAATACGTATGTTACCGATATTATGACTCATCGTACTAATATTGTTGGTATCCCTGCTGATACAACCATAAAGGATGTTGTACGCATTGTAAATGTAGAAAAGTATACGAGATTCCCTGTATACGAAGAAGATATGGATACAATTATTGGTATCTTTCATGTAAAAGACTTAATTGAATTTATGGAACATGAGGATAACCGTCCTTTTGAAATGAAAAAAATTATTCGTCCTCCATTTTATGTGATTGGTTCGATGCGTACAGATGATGTGTTTAAAGAGCTACAGAAGAATAAAACACATATGGCCATTGTTCTAGATGAGTATGGGGGAACTGACGGAATTGTCACCGTTGAAGACCTACTCGAGGAAATTGTGGGTAATATTTTTGATGAATATGATGAGCATGAAGAAGAAGAAATTGAAATAGTTAAAGTAAATGATGATGAATATACCATCTTAGGAACCACTAGCTTAGATGATGTGGAGGAAGTGTTAAAACTCGATCTACCATTAGACCAATATGAAACATTGAGTGGTTTTTTCATCGGGGAATTAGGCAGATTTCCTGAGCAAAATGAGCAACCCTCTATTTCATTTAATGGTGTACAGTTTACTGCAATCAAATTGGATGAACTTAGAGTATCTAATATTCAGGTGAAAATACTAAAGGAAGTAGAAAATACCAAGTAAAGACGTTCATGTAACGTCTTTTTTATATGTCTCAGACAAAAATATCAATTGACATATAAGATGAATTTCTAGATAATTCAACTAATGTGCAAAAAACGCAAATTTCGACATCAGGAGGATAATCAATGGAATGGATTCAAACAATTGTTGGACAAGCAAATAATATCTTTTGGTCATATATTTTAATTGGCTTGTTATTAGGCTTGGGCATTTATTTCACCATAAGAATGCGCTTTGTCCAGATCGTAAAAATCGGGGAAATGTTTCGGGTACTAAAAGATAAAAATACAAATGTACCGGGTGGAAAAGGGGTTACCTCCCTACAAGCATTTTTTATCGGTGCTGCTACAAGAATTGGGACAGGAAATATTGCAGGGGTAGCAATGGCTATAGCTGTTGGTGGTCCTGGTGCTGTTTTTTGGATGTGGATGGTTGCCATTTTAGGAGGCGCAAGTGCATTTGTTGAAAGTACTTTGGCACAAATCTATAAAGTAAAAGATGGAGCCGGATTTAAAGGCGGCCCAGCTTATTATATGAGAAAACAACTCGGTTCTGTTGGACTAAGCAAAGTATTTGCCTTTGGTATCATATTTTCTTTTGGATTAACATTTATTGCTGTTCAAAGTAATGTTATTGCTGCTTCTTTTAACAGTTCATTTGGTTTTGATGGATCACTTGTAGGCATCGTATTAGCCATTTTAACGGCAGTTATTATATTTGGCGGAGTACAACGTGTCGCAAAGTTTTCGTCTGTTATCGTACCGATTATGGCATTCTTTTATATTATTTTAGCCGTATACATTATCATTACGAATATTCAGGAAGTACCAGGCGTTTTAGCACTTATTATTAAAAATGCATTTGGAATTGACCAAGCAATTGGTGGTGGCATGGGTGCTGCGATTATGATGGGTGTAAAAAGAGGGTTATTCTCAAATGAAGCTGGTATGGGTAGTGCACCAAATGCTGCTGCGACTGCAGTTGTGTCTCACCCTGCAAAGCAAGGGTTTGTTCAAGCACTAGGAGTGTTCTTCGATACTCTTGTAGTTTGTACAGCTACAGCATTTATTATCTTACTGTCTGACTCTTATACGACAGGCCTTCAAGGTATTGAACTGACACAAGCATCTTTAGGTGAACATTTTGGAAGCTGGGCAAGTCTCTTCTTAACCTTTGCCATTTTTATGTTTGCATTTTCTTCAATTATTGGGAACTACTACTATGGGGAAGCAAATATAGAATTTGTTCATAAAAGTAAAGCTACCTTAATTATTTTCCGAATTCTAGCTGTTGGAATGGTAATTTTCGGTGCTGTTGCAAGCTTACAAATTGTTTGGGATTTGGCCGACTTAGCAATGGCGATTATGTCCTTTACAAACCTTATTGCCATTGGTTTACTTGGTAATATTGCTTTTAAAGCACTTGATAATTACCTTGAACAACGTAAGCAAGGTCTTGACCCTGTGTTTTTTGAAGATAGTATCCCTGGATTAAAAGGGGTAGAGAGCTGGCCTAAGCAAAAGCAAGAAACAACTGAAAAAGCTTAATCGAAAGACTGGGAATTCCCAGTCTTTTTCATTTCTTACTCTCGCATAAGGAAATCGTGAACTTGGAATAATACTCATGGTACCTAAGTGGAAGGATGATACGATTGAAATTTACAGGACTTTTATCTATTCTCATGCTTATTCAACAACCAGCCAATCACGATGTACTTACATTGATTGATAATGATCAACCCATTATGACTGTAGATCGCGAAGAACTAGTTTTTCCTCTTCCCAATACTCCTCTTATGGACTTGCATCATCTTGACATCTTAACTGCTGAACTTTCCCAACAAGTATACATAGAGCCGAAAAATGCTATTCTTGATGAACATGGAAATTTACAGCCAGAGCAGCTGGGATATCAACTTGATAAGAGAGCATTTCATACCCTATATCACTCCTATTTTTATAGTAAAGGGGCTAAAACGCTTAAAGTACCTAAAAAACCGATTTACCCAGAGGTCGATAGTGAGTTATTGTCAAGAATTCGACAACAAGCGATCGGATATTATGTCACTTATTTCAATAGCTACAATACCTCAAGAACAAACAATATACGAAAATCATCTGAGGCGATAAATAACTACGTCCTATTTCCAGGTCAGACCTTTTCGTTCAATGAGGTGGTTGGTCAACGGACAAAAGAACGCGGCTATATGCCAGCTCCCATTATTGTTCGAGGTGAGCTTTCTGAGGGGGTCGGCGGAGGCATTTGCCAAGTGTCTTCTACACTCTTTAATGCAGTGGATCGAGCAGGGTTAAAAATCGTGAAACGATATTCCCACTCTAAACGAGTCCCTTATGTTCCTCCAGGTCGGGACGCAACAGTCAGCTGGTATGGGCCCGACTTTGTGTTTATGAACAACTATAAGCATCCTATCTTAATACGTTCAAAAGTGAGAGGGGGTTCCGTATCCATTCTTTTGTATACTTCAGACGATGTGAATGTTGAACATAATCAAGTACCAAGCATGTATCAATAAAAAAACAGGGCTGTCCGATGAATGGGAGGATCCCACCCACTGGACAGCCACTTTTAATATAGATGAAAATACTTTGATCGAATGGAATCAGATAACAGTTCGGATACCGGGACGACCTTTATATGCTTCTGCTTAAATTCAGGCATTGACTCAGTAACACCTAACGAGCATACCTTCCCTGATGTACCAACATGTCCAATGGCAACAGCGGTTCCCCTGCTCTCCGCAATCCTTGCAAGAATAAGCATTTGTTTTTTGACTTGATTTACAGAACAGATATCATCTAGAAACACGTCTCGCTTAATAAAAGGTACATTTAATTCTTCAGTGATTTCCTCGAATTTGGATTTTGGACTTGTTGCACTATCTACAATATATAGCTGCTTTTCCTTTGCCACTTCGACAATAACTCTGACAATCTCCTCATTTTCAACGACAAGCGAGCCCATATGATTATTTAATCCCATAGCATGAGGAACACTATCGATAGCATCAATGACTCTCTTTCTTACTTCTTCCTTTGATAAGTCATTCGTTATTGGCTTCGGTCCTAACCAAGAGGCCTTTCCCTTTTTTGGCTGCATAGGCAAATGTACCATAATCTCTAAGCCATTTTCATATGCCCATTCTGCATGCTTTTTAGAAAGTTCATTAAAAGGCATAATAGCCGCCGTTATTCTCACATCACCTTCTAGAAAATCCTTTACACCTCCCACACCACCGCCAAAATCGTCAATAATAATAGCTGCCTTTTTCATTTCCTGGCCATGCCCATGATGAGGGAATAGTGTAAAAATGGCCAAAAAAATGATAAATGAAGTTTTTTTCATAAAATCCTCCATTTGAATGTTAGTTATTGGGATAGTTTCTCTCATTGAGGAAAAACCATACAAAAAACTCGCCCAAAACAATGGACGAGTGTTGGATTACGATATTTTTTTCACGGTCTCTGAAGTGGAAACCCTTTTGTGGAGAAGAAATCTTGGTGAGCTAGACACTAATAAGAATAAAATAACGGAACAATAGATGGCTGCCCCAATCATTGTACCACCGTTCACGCCTAGTGAAAATAAGAATGGAGACATCCCATCCGGTGCATATTCTCCCCAGAATAAAAATCCTGCGATAAAATGCCAAAAATAACGAGCCGCACTTCCGACAAATGTGGCAACTATGATCCATTGAAGGGCTTTCTTCTTATTTTCTTTAAGTGCTATCTGAATTTTTTTCATAAAGAAACCTGCAAATCCAATAAACGCAAAGGCCAGAAAATACTCAATGAAGCCCTGTAACGGAGTTAGTATGTAAGCATCACCCATAGCAATTTGTAATAGTCCCCATAAAAAGCCAGAAGCGGTTGCAGCAACGAATCCCCATCTAAAAGCAATAATTAAGATTGGTAGCATCGCAAATGAAATGGAAATATTAGGCGATAGTTTGATTGATGGAAGAAGGTCTAGAATTAATGCAAAGGCTGCAAAAAAAGATGCTTCAATCATCATGATTAATCGTTTGTTTCCCATAAAAAAATCTCCCCTTTTTGGAAACCTCAAGGAGAGCGTAGATAGACATGATTGCACAAAAAATTCAGTCAGTCCACATCCCTGCGCTAGAATTATCTAACAGGTTCGAAGGGTCAGAACAAACGTTCACTCTCAGCATAACGCTCCCCTTGTGGTTTCTTCTTATGTAGTTTGTTTATAATTTCGTTTTCATTATATCATATAAAATTAAATAGAAAAGCATCTAGATGGAACTAGATGCTTTTATGTTTATATTTTAAATCGACGAACTAGCTTCTGTAAGGTTTCGGCCATACCTGATAGGTCTTGAGCACTTGCGGTTACTTCTTGGAGGGTAGCAACGTTTTCTTCTGTTCCAGCTGCTACTTCTCTAGTGGTTGCAACGCTTTCTTCTGCGATTCCTTTTACCTCGTCAATTGCTTGTACGACATTTGTACTATGCATGCTTAGTAGCTCAATGGCACATGAAACGTCTGATACCTTTTCAATTACGTCTCCCATTGACTCTCCAATAAGAGCAAACGCTTTCTTTGCATCCTGACCATATTCGAATCCTTCAGATACTTTGTGAGACTGTTCTTCCATTGCAGAAACGGCTAGTTCCGTCTCAGATTGGATATAAGTAATCATTTTTGTAATTTGATCAGCTGATTTTTTTGATTCCTCCGCGAGCTTTCTTACTTCGTCAGCAACTACAGCAAATCCTTTGCCATGTTCACCTGCTCTTGCAGCTTCGATTGCGGCATTTAAGGCTAGCAAATTCGTCTGATCTGCAACCGTGGTAATCATATTTAGGATAGAAGTAATTTCATTCGAGCGTCTTCCTAACTGACGAATGATTTCTGAAGCATTCATCACTCCATCATTGATAAGATTCATTTGGTTAACAACTTTTTCGATAGATAAAGCTCCTTGATCTGTAACTTGAAACGTATTATCAGCTGTGACGAGCATTTTTTCACTACTTTTTGTAATCAAATTTATATTGCTAGACATCTCTTCAATTAATGCGTGAATTTTGGTTAAATGTTGCAGTTGCAGATCCATACCCTCAGAGTTTTGTTCAACAATATGAGATATTTGTTCACTTGCTTGAGTACTGTCCTGCGCACTTGTACTTAGTTGTTCACTACTAGCTGCAACTTGAGCTGATGAATCTCTAACTTGAACAACTACTTCTCTTAATCCAGAAACCATTAAGTTGACAGACTGTATCATTGCCCCTATTTCATCTTTATTCTTCACTTTTATCTCATCAATAGAAAGGTCTCCGCTTGCAACCTTCTCAATAGCCTTAGATGCATGAACAATTGGTTTTGCAATCTGTAGACTTATAATTGTCGCTAGTGCTAATGCAACAAGAATCGCAGATACACTTATAACAATCATGATTGTGACAATTCCATCTATTTTTTTGGTGGTCAAGCTACTCGCATGGTCTAAATGTTTTTCCTGAATAGATAGAAGTTCATTTACTTTTGCATTAAACTGCATACCTAACGTTTGTGCAGTTGATTTTGCTAGAATTAAATAACCTAATTCATCATTGTCTTTTTTCATTTGTATTTGGTCTTGAGCAAACTTCGAATCATTTTTTGACATTTCCTCAAGAGCAGTTAACGTATTTAATAACTCCTTATCAGTGATTGTTGTTTTTAATTTCTTCATAGAGTTATCAAAGCTCTTTACTGCCTCATCGTATTCTGTAAGATAATCAGCTTCTCCAGTAAGTAGGAAGCTACGAACGGCTGCTGATTTTCTAATCATTTGCTCTTGGAGATTTTTCACTTCTAGCTTTTGACCTACTTCTTCTTTTAAGAATGATTGATACGTATTGTTTACTGAATAAAGTTGAAAAATCCCAGCACTTGCTACAACTACTAACATAAATAAAACAATAACAAAACTACCTATAATTTTTTTTCGAACAGTGATATTCATGATTGCTCCCCCATATATAGGTTGTACTTTATACCTATATTAACAATAGTTCTTTTGATATGGAAGCGTTTTATTTCAAATGAAAAGAAATAGACAAAATCTATTTCTTCTCGTAAGGTGCCACTTGATAAAAATAATTTGGCAATTGAGTGCTATTGTCATATTGCTGGTGAAAGATATGGGTTAACGCGGGAGAAACAGGGGGTATTAACCAAGTCCAATTGCCTGTTAATTTCCGTCTTTTTTCTTTCTCTCTTTCTTCAAACAACTTAAACTGAGCTGCTGCGGTGTGATGGTCAACAATACTTACTCCAGCCTTTTTATAGGAATATAGAACCGCTCGATTCACTTCAAGTAGCGCTCGATCCTTCCAAAGACTACTATTTCTAGACATATCTAATTTCATGTGGTCAGCAACTAAAGGCAACAGATTATATCGGTCTTCATCCGCTAAATTTCTAGCCCCTATTTCTGTTCCCATATACCAGCCATTAAAAGGGGCAGCCGTGTAATGAATACCACCAATTTCAAGACGCATATCAGCGATCATCGGTACACCATACCACTTTAATTCTAGTTCTTCAAACCACTCATATTCCGGATGTGAAAGATTGACCTCAAGAACTAGATTCGGATGGATAGTTCTCCAATTTGGTTTTTCATGATTTATTTGAACCACTAGAGGTAAAAGGTCAAAATTTGTATGGTTCCCCTCCCACCCTAGCTCTTCACACACCTTTGTAAATGGAACAGAGTGAGGGTCTCCAATCAATCCGTGTGGTGTATCATATCCAGCATATCGAACAAGCTGGTGGTTCCAAATCCGTATGGAATATTCCTTTGTTTCTTGTTTAAAAATAGATATGGTCGGTCTAATATGACCATTGTTTGTCGCAAACTTGATATGTTCGAAAAGAGCATGGATGATCTCATCGGAGTGATGTAAATGACGACAATCTTTAACAATCAAAGACTCCCAAAACAATCGTCCAATACATTTATTACTATTTCTCCATGCCATCTTTGCCCCATGGGAAAGTTCTTCATATGTATGTTCATATGTTCCCGTCTTAAGAATCGAACTTTTAACTTCTTCTACTCTTGCTAACAAGGTAACAGAATCTTTTTCTAGTTCTAAATAGCAAAGATTGATAAACTCTTCTGCTTTTTGGAGTAAATCTTCATTCAAGGCTAATCCCTCACGTTTATTAGTTTACATAATACTTTTATCGTAACCTTTAGACTTTACTGGAATAGCATTCACTTCAATTGATGTAAAAGCATTGTAAGGAGTGCATCAGAAGTTATCGTTTTAGCCTCTCCACCTCCTTGTGCCTGTTTTTCATTTCCTCCTCCCCTTCCATTGATCACTGGCAATATCGATTGAGCTAGATTCTTCATATTGATAGCCGACTCTTCTCTTTGACACACAAATTGAAGTTTCCCATTTATCTCTGAAACGAAAAGGACATTGACTTCAGGGTCAATAGCCAACACATATCGAGCAATGGTTTGTATCTCTTGGAGGCCCTTATCTGCAAAAGTAGCTTGTACGACTCTGTGGTGAGCAACTTTTGTTGTTTCTTTTAATAAGTCTTGCGCTTCAAACTGTAAAATGGTTTCTTGTAAAACCTTTATTTCTTTTTCAAGTGTTTTATTTCTATCAATGAGTCGGAGGGCAGCAGTCTCTAGTTCATCTTGAGGTGCATGTAAGAGACTTGTTAACTTTGATACAACAGCTGTCTTATCATGAATCTGCTTTCGAACACGGTGACCACATACAAACTCGACCCTTGTCTTTTTCTTTTGTCGTTCAGTACCCAAGATAGTAATGGTTTGAACTTCACCAGTATTTTGTGGATGAGTACCTCCACAACCGTTATAATCAAATTCTGGAATGATTACTAAGCGGATATTTTCTTCAACTGAAAGGGTTTTCCGTAATGGATATTGGCTTACTTCCTCTTTTGAAACCCATTTAGTTTCTATTTCTCTTTGTTCTAGAATGATCTGGTTTGCTAATTGCTCGACTTTTTCCAACTCAGTAGAAGAGATACTCTCTACATTGAGATCGATTGTTACTTTTTCTGAACCAAGATGAAAACTGATGGTTTCATAACCGTATAATTCTACAAATGCGGCAGTGAGGATATGCTGTCCTGCATGCTGCTGCATATGATCAAATCTTCTTTCCCAATCTATATTTCCCTCAACTTTAAAACCAACAGGAATGGAGTCATTTATATAATGACGAATTTCTCCATTTACTTCTTCCACATTCGAAACTATTATTCCATTAATCGTTCCCGTATCACATGGTTGCCCTCCACCAGTAGGATAAAAGGCGGTCTCACTTAGAACAATATAATCTTCTTCACTTTTCGTAACAGTTGCTACAAAAGTGGATTGATACACATTTTCATAATATAGTTTGTTTGTCATTTTTCTATAACACTCTCTTTCGTTAAGAAATGCTATACCTACTTTATCACAAAAAGAAAAGAGGTAGCTATTTCTACCTCTCTCCTTGTTTTGTAGGATTTAAATACTCACATCACGTTTTTGAAAATAAACAAACGTCGCGATCATAAACACAATATAATATACTGAAAGAATGATTAGGGACCCAGCTAAGGTAATATTTTGCAAAATATTATCTTGGAAGGCAAAAACGGTTAAGTCTAGATGAGGAAAAATAAGAAACTTTGCCCAAGTATACTCTTCAGCGAGCATGATAATAAGTCCACCTAATGTAGTTGAAACAAATAAAACAAAAATTCCTATCCCTACTGCTACAGCCTGACTTTTAAAGAGGGTGGACAGCATAAAGGAAATCGTAGTAATCATTAACAAGCTAGGAAGAAAATAGACTGTTTTTAAAAGAAACTGTGGACCAAGTACGGCCTCTTTTTGCCCATCTAGCGTATATTCGAAAAATGGTGTCTGAAAGTCTCCTAGACCAAAAAATAAAATCCCTACAATGAATCCTGAGACAAATAATGTGGCCATTAAAATGACTGCGTATATTAAAACCGCAACATATTTTGACAATAAGATTTTCCATCTTTTATGCGGTCTTATAAGCAGCTGTTTAATTGTGCCATCTGAAAACTCAGCAGCGACGACCGCACTTGCTACAATAACAGAAAACAAGGTGACAAGTGTTGTTACGCCTATAACAACATCGTTCATAAAATGCCAATTGGTTTTTGCCGTTGGATTGATATTTTTCTCAAGAAATCTTTCATTTTGTTTGATTTGATCTTCTAGCCATGTAGGATCTTGATCGGCGGGGGTTTGCTCTATTTCTTGTTTATACTGAGCATTCTGTGCTTCTAAGTTTTCACGCCAATTATCATCGGCTTCTCCATTTATTCTTTGATAAATAAATCCACCAATCACCATTGCAACAATTAATACAGCAATATAAATCCAACTTGCCCGTTTCTCGAAGATTTTTATCATTTCATTTTGAATAAGCCCGATCATATCGATTGCTCCTTCTTTTCTTTATTTGTAATCTCAAGGAAGCGATCTTCTAGCGATGCTTTTAAATAAGAAATTTCATACACTTGTAATCCGTTCGAGACAAATAGCTGATTCGCCTTTGCAACTGTCACCCGATCCATTGATGCATATATAAAACCCGCCTCTACCTTCCTTTCTTCACCCAAATTTTGATTTACTAGTAGATTAAATGCCTGCTCAGTGTTATCAACCTCAAACATTACATGTTGTTTTGTTTGACTGCCTACATCAACTGTTTCTTTCATTTGGGAGATATGAGTAAGCTTGCCTTTTTCTATTATGGCAAAGCGATCACACATCAGTTCCATTTCTGAGAGCAAATGGGAGGAGACCAATACAGAAATACCTTGATTCACTAATAATCTTAAATAATCACGAAATTCTCTTATTCCTTGTGGGTCAAGTCCATTAGTCGGTTCATCAAGAATGAGAATACTTGGACTATGTAATAAAGCCTGAGCTACTCCGAGTCTTTGTCTCATTCCTAGAGAATATGTTCTTACTTTCTGATGGATTGTTTGTTCCAGACCGACCAAACGTATGACCTCATCAAGCCTTGCAGCTGAAACATCTTTTGTCGCCATTCTCATATAATGCTTTAGGTTTTTCATACCACTCATATATTTATAGAATTCAGGATTTTCCACTATTGCCCCTATTTCTCCCATTGCTTCTTTGAAGGATTCATCTAGATCATGTCCATTTATGACGACTTTTCCTTCTGTACGATTAATTAAGTGGACGATCATTCGAATGATCGTTGTTTTCCCCGCTCCGTTTGGACCAAGTAAACCAAAGATTTCTCCTTTTTCAATTTGAAAAGTTACGTTTTCAACAATCAATTTTTTCCCTATTTTCTTTGTAAGGTTGTGAACTTCTAGAGCATAATGAGTCATTTTCGCCCTTCTTTCTATCCTTATTTAGCACATGTAGTAATCTATACGATGGATATTGGATAAAGTTACAAATAATAATTTATTTTCCATTGTTTTTTCATACTCTCTGTTAGAATAATCATAAATTACTGTTTGAGCAATTGAACAAACTACTTCACGATTACCAATATCTTTTGTATAATTGGAACTTATGGGAACAACAATAAGTTTAGAATATTTATAAAGAGGTTTATCATGAAAATTAGTTCGAAAATCTTTATGGAAAAGCTAACATCCGTTCAAATCATTGTGTTATTTTACGTACTTGCGGTGGTTATATCAACTGTACTTTTAATGCTTCCAATTACTTTAAAACCTGGTGAGAACATTTCTTTTATTGATGCATTATTTACCTCTGCAAGTGCGGTAAGTGTCACAGGGCTTTCTACCATCTCTATCTCTGAAAAGCTAAGTGTGACAGGAACTTTCATTTTTGCTTTCATCCTTCAATTCGGTGGAATTGGGATTATGACTTTAGGCACATTTATTTGGCTCCTAATGGGCAAGAAAATTGGACTTCGTGAACGAAAGTTAATTATGACCGATCAAAATCAGTCTACTCTGTCAGGTCTGGTTCAGTTGATGAGACAAATTCTTTATCTTATCATCCTTATCGAAATAATTGGGAGTTTAGTACTCGGTATTTACTTGGTTAATTACTATCCCAATTGGCAGGAAGCCTTTTTACATGGCTTTTTCATGAGTGTTAGTGCGACCACGAACGCAGGATTTGATATTACCGGTCAGTCCCTGCTACCATATGCTAATGATTATTTTGTTCAACTCGTTAACATCATCCTTTTAATTCTTGGTGCTATTGGTTTTCCTGTTCTAATTGAGGTTCGACACTTTTTATTTCGAAGAGAAGATAGCCTATTTCGTTTTAGTTTATTTTCAAAAGTTACTTCAACAACATTTTTCCTATTAGTTATTGGCGGAACTTTACTCATCATTCTTTTTGAGTATAATCATTTTTTTGCAGGGAAATCTTGGCATGAATCATTATTTTACGCATTATTCCAATCGGTTTCTACTCGAAATGGTGGTTTAGCGACGATGGATGTAAGTGAATTTTCAACCCCTACCCTACTTCTTTTATGTATTCTCATGTTTATCGGTGCTTCACCAAGCAGTGTTGGTGGAGGTATACGAACTACCACTTTTGCAATTATGATGTTAAGTATATTTACATATGCCAAAGGTCGAGATACGATAAAAGTATTTAAAAAGGAGATTTTACAAGAAGACATTCTTAAATCATATATTGTCATCACAACAGCAGTTATGATTTGTTCAGCTTCTGTCATTATATTGGCTGTTCTAGAACCTTCAATAGGTTTAATGGAGATTGTCTTTGAAGTTAGCTCGGCTTTTGGTACAACGGGATTATCAATGGGGATCACGGCAGAATTAAGTACAGCTAGTAAGCTCGTCATCGTTTTGGTCATGTTTATTGGTCGAATTGGTATCTTCTCCTTCTTATTTATTATCCGTGGAAACCCAATTAAAGAAAAATTCCATTATCCTAAAGAACGTATTATTATTGGTTAGTTATAGTAAAAACTCCGCTGCATAGGCAACGGAGTTTTTTTAGACTAATGGTGGGGTTTTCTTTTTTATTTCAATTTGCTTGATTTTATTATCCTCTACTACAAGCATTTCAAAGTGGAGATGATGGTATTCAAAAGTTTCTCCTTCTTCCGGGAAATGTCCCATTTCTTTTAATAAAAATCCTGTTAATACATCTTCATCTTCAGGAATCTTTGTTTTGAAGACTTCATTTAATCTTCGTAAGGCTAATTTTCCATTACAAATGATATGCGAGTCTGTTAATTCATCGATCAATATCTCTTCATTTTCATCGGTCTCATCTTTAATTTCAAGACCAATCATGGCTTCAATAATATCCTCGTTTGTAATTATTCCTTTGGTTCCCCCGTATTCATCAAGCACAATCGCAAGATGCTTGCGTTCCTTTAGCATCATTTTAAATATCTTTTCAATTGAGTGAAACTCAAATACAAATAACGGGGAATTATCTGTGAAATCCTCCAATGGTTTATCAGGTTCTACTGACCAAGATAATAAACCCTTTGAATGAAAGACTCCTACAATATTATCCATGTTCTCTTTATATACTGGATATCTTGTATATTGATTGTTTATAACCACTTCTCTCGCTTCCTCGAAGGTCGAGTCAAAAGGAATTCCTTGAATTTCCATGCGCGGGGTTTTTAATGCATCTCTAACATCTAAGCTATAAAAATCAATAACTCCCTTTATACTTTTCGTCTCATCATTTTGAAATGTACCTTCTGTGCCGGCAATGTCTACCATAGTAATAAGCTCTTCCTTTGAAATAGACACACCATCCTTATCTTCTTTTTCTAAAAGCTTAATGACAGCTCTTGTAAAGCGTGACAAAAGAAATGTTAATGGTTTTAATATAATCATAATGAACTGAATGACCGGAAATACGAGAAAGGCAATCTTATCAGCAAAACTAGCAGCAATTGACTTAGGCAAGACTTCAGCAAATACAATTAATACGACCGTAAGAATCCCTGTTACAATCCCTACGTTCCATCCATACTCAATGGCAATAATGGTTACCAATGTAGGCAGCATAATATTAGCTATATTGTTACCAATTAATATTGCTGTAATTAATTCGTCCAAATTAGACAGCAGTGTTAAAAGTTTCTGCGCCTTTTTGTCACCGCTTTCTGCCTTTGTCTTTAGTTTCATTTTATTAACCGCAGTTAGTGCAGTTTCACTTCCAGATAGAAAAAAAGACATAAGCAGAAAAAATATAATGGCTATAAACACAAATCATCCTCCAAACAAATCTATGATGAGTATAACATTACCAAATTACTTTTGTTTTTGCCACTATCATGTTATCTCTCATGCCATTGATTTAGCGTAAAAATAAAGCCCATTATCGTACCAATGAAAACAATAATAAAGCTAATCCAATATGCTCTAGTATCACTGGGAATAGGATTTCTATATTTTGATGGGACAAACCAATCACCTAGAAACGCAAAGAAACGGATATATACCCAATAAAGAGAATACGAGTCCCATGTATCCCATGGACCTCTAAACACAATAAAATGAAAAAAATGCCTTAGTACCATTTCAATCGCGAAAACAAGATTGATAATAGTAAAGTAAAAAACAAATGTGTGGCGCTTCGGCTTGTAATAAATGGAAAATAACGCGAGACACGTAAAACTCATAGCAACGGTAGGTAGAATAACTGGTAGAGGCAACACAAATCGATAAAACCCATTTTTGTAGAAAAACATACACAACACTATGGATAATACGATGCTTATTCCTGTAATAATACCGTACCTTACATAATTCTTTCGTAAGATAACCAATAATCCGATTGCAGTAAAGATAAATACAATGATTAATATGACCCAATGGATTCCCGTCTGTTCGAGCATATCTGACCTCTTGTTTTTTCATATTTCCTTTATTTTTTACTAAAACAAGATTATTATTTCAAAAAAAGAAGCATGAATTTTCATGCTTCTCCTATCTTATACCGGTACACCGACAAAGAACTCATTATAAAGTGCTTTTACTGCATGCTTTTCATCCGCTTCTTTTACACCAAACATCATACTCACTTCAGATGAGCCTTGGTTAATCATCTCAATATTCACACCAGCATCGGCAAGTGCCTTTGCAGCTCTTGCTGTTGTTCCAACATTTTGTCTCATGCCTTCACCAACAATCATGATTAAAGCCAAGTCGTGCTCAACTTTCACTTCATCTGCATGCAACTCTGTGAGAATAAGGTTAACAATTCGTTGTTCTGTTTCGTAATCCATTTGATCCTGACGTAAAATAACAGAAATATCATCAATTCCTGACGGAGTATGCTCGTATGACATTCCATGTTCTTCTAATATTCTTAATAATCTACTTCCAAAACCGATTTCTCTGTTCATTAAATATTTTCCAACATAAATGCTACAGAACCCTTTATCACTTGCAATTCCTGTTACAGGACCATTTTGAACACTGCGCTCATGAACAATTAAAGTCCCTGGCGAAAGCGGGTTATTTGTGTTTTTTACCTGTACTGGAATTCCTGCCCTAAAAGCTGGAATTAATGCTTCATCGTGAAATACAGAAAAGCCAGCATAAGAAAGTTCTCTCATTTCACGGTAAGTAAGTTCTTTTATTTCTTTTGGCTCTTGAACAAGATTTGGATTTACTGAATAAACAGCATCTACGTCTGTAAAATTTTCATACAGATCTGCTTTTATGCCATTCGCTAAGATCGAGCCTGTAATGTCAGAACCACTTCTCGAAAAAGTTACAACATTTCCATCTTTTGTATAACCGAAAAATCCAGGGAAGATCAAAATCCCATCTTCTTCTCGTAGTTTATATAAATTGTCATAAGATTCCTGTAGTACTTGTGCATTCCCAGTCTCATCAGTGACAAACAATCCAGCATCCTTTGGATTGATGTATTTTGCCTGCACTCCTTTTGATTGAAAGAATCTCGCAACTAATTTTGCATTATTATCCTCACCAGCTGCTTTTAGAGCCTCCATATAATGGTCTGGATTGGATTTATCTGCAGTTAATAAAGAATGTAAAGTATTTTTAATCTCTTCTGTAATGTCTGATGAGAGATGGAGTTCCTTAACGATGCTATTGTAACGATCGATTATTTGCTCAAATGTAGCACTTGTATTTTCACCATTTAATCCTTGCTCTGCGCAATGTATCAACAAATCTGTCACTTTTATATCATCTGATTTTCTCTTTCCTGGTGCTGATACAACAATTACCTTTCGACTAGGATCCGCTGTGACGATTTGAAATACTTTTTGTAACTGCTCCCCATTTGCTAAAGATGATCCTCCGAATTTTGCTACCTTCATGTAAACATCCCCTGATAAATAAAATTTATATTTATTATCGCTTCAAAGTAGTAAAGAATCAAGCATTTTTTCCTCATTAGATGGACAAATGTATTTTTAGAGAGGACAATATAGTTTTTTCATGTTTCTTATCCTCTAGTGAATGGAAAATAAACTTACGTTTACAATATGTAAAAAGGAGTGAAAGCTATGCGCACAAATTTTCGAATCATCCTTCTTAAGTTCATTGCTTGTATTATAATTTTTACTATTGCATTTGACCTGTTCTTTGAAGCCGGGATATCCGAAGTCTTGTCATTCAGTATTTTGGTAACCCTTGTTTCCTATTTCATTGGAGATAAAATTATTTTGCCGAGGGTTGGAAACCGAGCCGCTGTTGTCATCGATTTTTTCACTGTCTATGCGATCGTGTGGATTTTTGGAAATATTCTTCTACACAGCTATGAACAGATTGCATGGGGAAGTATTATGGCAGCAACATTCATCGGAATATCTGAGGTGTTTGTACATTTATTTCTTATAGGTCGGTTAGAACCATCGACTCCTATAGAAAGAAAAAGACCTCTACGTACATCTCAGAAGCTTGCGTTTGGGACGGAATTTGCTGAGGAGTCAGATCCTCGAAAGAGAAACTAAAAACGTTACTGCCGTAGAGCAGTAACGTTCCTTCCTTATATTTCTAGCATATCATGCATAGTTTTTTTCTGCTAAATGCATGGATAATTTTTTCCTCGCTCGGTATAATACGGTTTTGACATTGTTTTGATTAAGGTGTAATGCTTCGGCAATTTCTTTTTCCTTCATCCCTTCTACAACTTTTAAATGAAGGACAGATTGTTGATTGGCATTAAGTACACCAAAGGCTTTTGTTATTTCATTCTGTAATAACAAGGAATTCACTTCTTCTTCCACATTTTTATGAGATGCGACTTCTTGGTAAGTGATTTCAGTTTCAAGTACTTCTTTCCTTCTTTTTTCTTTTCTCACAAAATCAATTGCTGTTCTTGAAGCAATCGCGGATAACCATGAGCGGAGCTTAGCTTCATCGACGATGGTATCTATTTTCCGAAATGCTTTAAAAAATGTTTCTTGTACAACGTCCTGTGCTAAGTGGTAATCCCTTGTGATACCGAAGGCGATATGAAAGAGAAGTTTTTGATGACTAAAACAAATCGTCATCATATCTTCCTTCGATAATTCCTCATTCATGATCACTCCCTCCCTTTCCCCTTAATCCATTATTTAAACTTTTCATTTACATATGCTGGTGCGTCGCTCTTGTCAAACGTTCCTAAATAAGGGTCCTGTTGATTTTTAAATTTATAGGCGATTACGTATGTCTTTTTACTGTCTGGTAAATAAGCGTCTTCTGTATGATCCATCAGTTCTCTTATTTGCTCTTTCGTTTTGAAAGTTTTGGCGTTTGGATGATTATTCATATTAGTAAAAACTTCATGATTTGAATATCCATCATGATTGATTTCGAGGTCCTCTTTTTCTAGAACCACGGCATAATCAATGTCTTCCTCCGAGATAAAGGCATTATCAAGCAGTTCTTTCTCGGCTAACCAATTTTCAAGCCCTTTGTAGGTAGCTAAGGCAGGGATATCTGCGTATCCGTAAAATTCTTTATTATTATTCAAAGAAAAGGAAATATGAGATTGAAAAGATTTTGAGCTGTACATCTCCTCATAAGTAGAGGCTAATATATCTTCCTTTATAATAGATAGAAATTCCTTGATATCAGCTTTCTCAGAAATAACGGCGCGATCATTTTTATATCCCATGGACTCAATGGTAATCATATTAATTTTATCCGTTGTTAAATTGAACAATGGATAGGTTACCTCTTTATATTCCTTTGATTCATGAATCGGCTTGTAATACGCCAAATAATCATCCTTGTTTATTTCGTATTCACGAACCAATTTTTTTCCGTTCTTTAACTCGTACACAAAAAAGGCGGTTTCGATTTGTTCACCTGATGCTTTTTTACTTTCTTTTTTGGAAAGAATCTGCTTATGCAAATCGTGAACTAATTGAATATTGTTTGTTTCATTTAAGTAGAAGGTATCTTTTGAATACCCCCTTTGCTCAGGATTCAAATAAAGATAAGGACCATCGCTTAAATGCACCTTTTGGATATCTTCTATCTCTGGAATTCGGTTCTCATAGTTAGTAAGATCGAACTGAAAAATAGCAATGATTACTATTAAAATACCACCATAGTATAGATAACCTTTAAGATTACCAAATACCCTCCAGGTTTTATTAAGTAATATTTCGGCTAGTACATAACCGAAAAAGGATCCAAACAGATAACCGAAGAATAACCAGCCTTCCGATACCTCACGATACTCACCGAAGTAAGCAGCTGCCAATAATGCACAGCAAACAGTCATTCCGAATTTCAAAATTGGTTTTAAAATTGGGAAAATAACGGCTTGTGATACAGATTCCGGTTTCCTCTTTTTATAAAGCACTAAACTAAGGAAATACAATAATATGGAAATGCTAGCATAGATCCATAAAAGTATCACATTAGAAATATCTTGTATTGCTTCTATCATGGTTAGCGGAGATAAATATTGTATTTTTCCGTTTAGATGATAACTATCTGGAAAACCAAACATAAAAAACTTAAGATTAAATGCGCCTAGTACAAATAATCCAACCGGCAGAAGCAGAAAAATATACGAAAGAATACCTTGTACAATTGAAATACCTGTGATCATACCGATAAACACTGTACTAATATATATGATGGTATTAAAAAGAATTGTCATCCCTAACCAATAAAAAATTGAGTCAATTTCTAATATAGATTGTAGACTCAAAACACTACGCTGAACGAAAACAATCGTTGCAATTACGACAACAGGTATGTTTACCATCAACCAACCAGAAAGGGTGTATTGATGGAATATCTTTTCTCTACTTACTGGTAAACTATGAATAAGATCTGAGCTTTGTTTTGACTGCATAAAGTGAAACAAGAACAATGGCAATAAAACAGGCACGGATACTAGTAAAATATATTGAAGTTCCAGATTGAATTGGAACACATTCGCTGGTTCAAACATCAAGCGTTCATTTATAGTTCTCATTAATATTTCAAATGGAATAGCAAACAACAATACAAGAAAATAAATAATAGATACCCAGCCTGAGCTTCTAAGCATTAACTTTAAAATCTCAGGGTTAAGCAAAGATGTTTTTGATAGCATATCCGACACCCTCCATTTCATAAATAAAGATTTCTTCCAAGGTTAGTGGGAGAATATCGAGAATGACAGGTTGATATTTCATGACTTTATCTACTATTTCCGCTTCTTTTCCTTTAACAATACAGATAAAGACACTTCCTCTTTTCTCTTGATGCAAAAGTTCGACACCGGTAAATAGGTTCTCCGGAACATTTTCCTTGAATGCTACTTGAATTTTATGAGTGTCAGATTTTAAGTCATCAAGTTCCTTCTCAATCAATAGCTCTCCTTTATGCAAAATACCTATATAATCACAAATGTCTTCTACTTCACGCAAATTATGGGAAGAGATAAGAACCGTCATTTCCCTTGATGCTACATCTTCAATAATTAAACTTTTAATATTTTTCCGAACAACTGGATCGAGTCCATCCATCGGCTCGTCTAAAAGAAGGATTTCAGGCATGGTGGACAAGGCTAGAATAAACGCTGCCTGCCTTTGCACACCTTTTGAGAATTTATGAAGCTTTCTTTTTTCATCGATCTTAAACGCATCCACAAGTAATTCATATCTCTCTTGATTCCAATTATTGTAGATTTTCTCATAAAATTTCCCCATATCAGCTAGTGTGTATTGTGAAAAGAAGAATGGTTGGTCAGGAATAAAGAAAACACGCTGTTTTATGTAACTATTTTCAAATACTGAGCTCTCCTCAACCAATACAGAACCGTTGTCAGGAACATAAATTCCAGCTAAAAGCTTTAATAAAGTAGTTTTCCCCGCTCCATTTGTTCCAAGCAACCCGTATATTGATCCCTTTTGGATATGGAGGCATATATTTTCAACCGCATCTGTTCCCTCAAAGGATTTACTTACCCTACTAAATTGAATCACTCTTGCTCCCTCCCCCTATTGTGGATTCCACTTCCTTTATGATTTCAACGAGTTGATCACTAGTGATTCCAAGATACATAGCTTCTGACAAAAGTTTTATTAGCTCAGATTTAATTGTCTTCATTTTTTCACTGTTTTGCTTTGGAGTATCAGGACTCACAAAGCTCCCCTTTCCTTTGATTGAATAAATATATCCTTGAACCTCAAGCTCTCGATAAGCTTTTTGAATGGTATTCGGGTTAATTGTCAGTTGCTGTGCCATTACCCGAACGGATGGTAGCTGTTCATCCGCTTTCATGACTTCACTAATAATAAGCTCTTTTAACTTGTCTACCAGCTGCTCATATATTGGCTTTCGACTTCTTATATCTAGCTCAAACATGGTCATCCTCCAATCTGTACCTAGTGTACTATTAATCGTAATACAGGTGGTACAGTTGAATTATATTTTATATATCCAAAAAATAGAAGAGTTTTTTTAAAAAAAATAAAAAAACACCCTCATTTTGTTTAAATGGGTGCTTCTTATGCGAAAATAGTTATAACTTGCTGGATAGTTTCAGCACAACTTTTCCAAAATTACTCCCTTTCTCCATTCGATCTTGGGCTTGTTGCATTTCTTCTAAAGAATAAACCGAATCTATAGCCGGTCGTAATTGATGTTCTTCATACAGTTTCAGCATGTTTGTAAAATCTTTTGGTGAACCCATGGTGGAACCAAGTATATCCAAATGCTTAAAAAATATTTTTGGCATGACGATTTGTGGGATTGGTCCAGCCGTAGCCCCGAAGCTAACAATTCTTCCCCCGTTATTTGCTACATTAATTAGTTTAGAAAAACTAGAGCCTCCCACACTATCAACAATGAGATCTGCCGACCCTTTCATTTGTTCCTTTAATAGTCGATCCCATCCTTCTTCTTTATAATTTACACCACCAGAAGCTCCCATGCTTATCGCTTTTTTAATCTTCTCCTGGCTACTAGACGTAACAAATACTTTTGCTTTTACAGCAACAGCCATTTGTAGAAGAAAAGTTGCAACTCCGCCACCAATCCCAGGGATTAATACAGTCTCTCCTTCTTGTAGTTTTCCTCTTGTAAACAACGCACGGTAGGCTGTTAATCCTCCTAAGGGAAGAGCTGCAGCTTCTTCCCAGCTAAGGTACGGGGGCTTCGGGAATATATTTTCTTTAGGTACTTTTATGTATTCAGCAAAGGTTCCATCTGAAGGAACACCGATAATATGAAAACCCTTTGAGTAGAAGTTTTCATTTTCTCCCCAATTTAATGCAGGATAGATAATGACTTCAGACCCATCTTCTAACACTCCAGCCCCATCTGCTCCTGGTATTGCCGGTATCTTAATTCCTGGATATTGCCCCATTCGAACATATATATCACGACGGTTCAAAGCTGACGCCTTCAACTTTACGAGCACTTCATGAGCATTCGGTATGGGCTTCTCCACTTCTTCTAGTTGAAATTGCACTGGTCCTCCTAGTTCACGTAATACGATTGCTCTCATCCCTTACCCTCCCCGTTTTTCTATGACCCTACCTTTAGTTTAGCGATTGACACTTACAGTTTCTACCTTCTTTTTTCGAGGTTTTTTATTAATTTCGACTCTCGAATCGCAAATAACCAAGCTTTCCCTCAGCTTTTGGGGAAAGAACACTATTTTTGATAGCTTTTGTCTTATGGCAGGAATCTAACTAGTTTCATAGAGAATAATTGTTAATATTAGCACACCACTAAATTTTTATAAGAAAGGAACGTCACTATGATAAATCAAGAAATTACAAGAGCCTATTCTATTCAAGAGGTATCAAAACTACTTGGTATTCCCTCTGGAACGATCAGACAATGGGAAAAAGATTTGAGTGGACTTTTAGTCATTCCGCGTACAAAGCAAGGTGCGCGTTATTATACAAGTGTTGAAATTAAACTATTAGAAAAAATTTCAGCTATGAGAGCTCAAAATGTGGGCAAGGGGATGATTCGAACCCTTCTAGAGAAGCACTTACAATCCCCTTCAGAATCTGCCTCCGAATCATTCGAAATGGTGTTGGCAACGACAGACGTAGGAGAGACGGAAAAAACACCCGAGTACTCGTTACAATTAACTGACATTCAAGCTAGCCTTCAAACCTTAAAAGAAGGTGTGATTCACGAAGTAAGGCGAGAGATATTAGAGCAGCGTTCCATCCTTATGGATGAAATCAAACACGAGTTAGCAAACTCATCTTTACAAACAGTCATTGATCTATCAAAGTCTATTCAAAGATCAAACGATAAGAGAAAGGCTGACATGCAAGTACTGACTGAAGCGATTCAATCAAATTCGAAATATACCTCTGAAACATTCGGAACCTTATCAGAAACCATTGCGAAACATTCAAAAGCAACCTCCGAAAGCATTGAGCAAAAAATTGATCAAATGAACCAATCCGTTCAAACAGAAAATGACCAGCTTCTATCAGCAGTGTCTCAAACCGTAGCAGATGTTAAAAATGATGTTCGAACAGTTGCCTTTTCTTTGCATGAAGATCAACAGCAGCTCCGAGAATCCATTCACGAGCTCCAAGAATTCACTAGTCACATTCATCAACGTGAAGAAGGATTTCAAGATCTAGTTTCAGCTTTCCGTGAAGCGGCCGCAGCAAAAACCGCAAAAAAACGCAGCTGGTGGAGACTTTGGGGAGATTAATATGTGGTTGAAAGACAAAGTATGGGTGGATCCCGCTTTGTCTTTTTTGCGGATGAAAACTGACCAATACGCATTACCTATATTCTATTCAAAACCATATTTCTAATCACTCGTACCCCCTACTTCTCTCGATTCCCTGAAACACCCAGAACTTACTACTTATAAAGTTAATTACCATCCCAATCCCAGTGCATATGACCTTTGCTATTATAACAGGAAGATGAACCAGGTTGATAAAGAGTAGAATCAGCACTGACACTAAAATTAAGGTAGCTACATTTGCTACAACATACTTTAAGGGCTCAGAGTACTCATTTCTTTTATTCTCCTTAAAGGTCCATGAACGATTCATTATAAAACTATTTAGCATTCCACATCCATATGAGATGATTTGAGACAATAGAATGGGACAACCATTTGTCAGTAACAGGCTAAACACGCCAAAATCAACCATCGTATTAATTGCTCCAACAATAGAAAACTTGATAAATTCAATAAGTGTCTGATTCTTCATAAATCTCACTACTTTACCCATTTTTTATCCAGACATATTATGTTTCTAAACTAGACAAATTATTTATACATAGTTAAAAATTGTTAGAAATAAGTTCGTATCATATAATTATCTAGATGGTTATTTTTCAATTGAGGAGGAAAATGAATGAGTAAATTATCTGGTTTCATTAGCGGCTGGCTATCGCATAGAAAGGCATTACTTGAGTTACTAAAAGTGGTTAACGATGAGCAACTCTCCTTTAGACCGTGGGAAAATGGAATGTCCTTGTCGGAGCTTACCCTTCATATCGCGGGTTCCACTTCAATGTTCGTAAACACAGTGAAGACTGGAGTGTTTACACCTCCAACAGAAAAGAAGGAAGTCTCCACAGCGAAAGAGCTTATTGAATTAGTAGAGGCTCAGACTGAGTACGCTAAACAAGAGCTGGAAAAATTAACTGACGAACAATTAAATACCATCATTGCTTTTGCTGGAATGGACTTACCAGGAAAAGCTATGTTGGAGCTGGCTAAAGATCATGAAATTCATCATAAAGGACAACTTTTTACATATGTTCGTCTTTTAGGACTTGAAGAGGTTCCTTTCTTCATCTATCGTCCATAAAACTATAAAAAAAGAAACAGGCCTTTATATGATAAAGACCTGTTTCTTTTTTACTCTCCTAAATCAACGTTATGATACACACGTTGTACATCTTCTAAATCTTCTAACGCATCAATTAACTTTTCAAATTGTGCTTGAGCTTCTGGGTCTAAGCTAATATCATTTTGCGCGAGCATCGTTAACTCAGCAACCGTAAATTCTGTAATTCCAGCATCTTTAAAAGCAACCTGTACAGCGTGGAACTGATCGGGTTCGGCATATACAATTACTGTATCCTCTTCTTCAATTATGTCACGAACATCAAGATCTGCTTCCATTAGTAACTCAAGTACCTCGTCAGACGTTTTACCCTCAATACCAAAAACAGCAGTATTATCGAACATATAAGCAACAGATCCGCTTACACCCATGTTTCCGCCGTTTTTGCCAAACGCCGCGCGGACAGTAGAAGCTGTGCGGTTCACGTTATTGGTAAGTGCATCAACAATAATCATTGATCCACTTGGTCCAAATCCTTCGTAACGAAGCTCATCATAGTTTTCTTCTGCTCCACCTTTAGCTTTATCAATCGCACGGTCAATAATAACTCTTGGTACGTTATACGTTTTCGCACGCTCTAAAACGAATTTAAGCGCCTGGTTTGATTCCGGATCCGGCTCACCTTGTTTAGCTGCTACATAAATTTCTAACGCAAATTTGGAGTAAACTCTACTCGTATTTGCATCCTTGGATGCCTTTTTTTCCTTAATATTGTTCCACTTACGGCCCATAATGAACACTCTCTTTCAACATTGTATCTACTCGCCTACTAACTAGGCTTATACTTAATCACATGACATATTATACCGCAACAACTCCATTTACGAAAGAATAATAACGATTACATCATAACGGTGACAGACACCCTTCGTGGACATTCCCCCTACTTTTGTCCATCTCAGGTGGACAGTGTGCGATAAGGTCAACAAAAAAAGCTGCCGTAGCAGCTTTTTTACAATCAAGTCTCTTATTAATCTCCATCCAACATTCTAAATACGCCACCCAATAGACTACCTTCGTCTCTTCCATTTCCTCCAGCCTGCGGAGCTGCGGCAAATACACGACTCGCTAAACGACTGAAAGGTAGAGATTGAATCCAAACCGTTCCGGGTCCACGCAATGTAGCAAAAAACAACCCTTCTCCACCGAATAAAGCTGTTTTCACACCTTTAACCATTTCGATATTATAATCTACATCCTTCGTCATCGCGACTAAGCAGCCCGTATCGACACGTAAAACTTCACCTGGTGCAAGCGTTTTTTGATAAATGGTCCCGCCAGCATGAACAAAGGCCAATCCGTCACCTTCAAGCTTCTGCATAATAAATCCTTCTCCACCGAAAAATCCTGCCCCAATTTTCCTCTGGAATTCAATACCAACGGATACACCTTTTGCTGCTGCTAGAAACGCATCCTTTTGACAAATAATTTTACCCCCTAGCTCACTGAGATCCATCGGTACTATTTTTCCCGGGTAAGGAGAAGCAAAGGATACATGCTTTTTCCCACTTCCTTGATTCGTGAATGTCGTCATAAACAAGCTTTCGCCAGTAATCATTCTCTTTCCGGCTCCTAGCAATTTCCCCATCAGACCTCCACCTCCGGAAGAACCATCACCAAAGATCGTCTCCATATGAATGTGGTCCTCCATCATCATTAAACTCCCTGCTTCAGCCACTACCGTTTCTCCTGGGTCAAGCTCCACTTCAACAAACTGCATGTCATCTCCATAAATCTTAAAATCAATTTCATGATTATTCATCTACATTTCCTCCACATTTACCTGTTTGTTATTTTCATTAAAAACTACTATTTGTATATACGAAGAAATTTTATAGAAGTTCCCTTACATAGAAATATTTTTTCCAACTCATTATGTAATAGAAATCCCGTTATAGCAACTGCTAGCAATTTGTTAGTAGTATAGTTATCTCTTCAAGCAAAATAATATTACACCAACTGACAGATTGCACGTATTTTTTATTATAATTTTCTGACAACAGTTGCCCTCATAATACATTTTCCGACACAGATTTCGCAGTAAATGTCAAGTCTTGCGCTTTCCCGAGAAATAATGTATAGAATGACAAAAATCTACACTAGGCTACTGCCCTGTCAAATATTTGAGTCATTCATAAATTATACCAACTAACTTTAAAGGAGAGCTGCCTCAAATGTTTCACTACCCTACTTATTTTACAAATGGTTATCTAGTCCCAACTACAACCATCCATGACTATTATCGGCAACCACCTCAAATTCAAGGATTAGAAAGAAGATTATCCACAATAGAGAGAAAAAATGAAGCCCACACAAAAGAAATTGAACGCCTGAATCGAGAATTAACTCGTCAAATACAAGAAATCACAAGAATAAATAAAGAAATTGGCAGAATAAATCAAGAAATTGTTCGACTGAACCAAAACGATGAAAAACACACTCGTCGCCTAAGTCGATTGAATCAACGACTAAGAACAGTTGAAAGAAGGCTAAATATACCTTTTTCCACCCAAGATGAGGACTTTTAATAGACTGCAAGGGAAGAATCTATTTGCTGATCTCTTCCCTCTTCTCATTTATCTTAATTTCATCTAATATTTCAAATTACGAAATAAATAGTTTGAATTTTAAAAATTTTACTTTAAATCAAAGGAAATTCTATTCCAAGGATAGCAAAATTAGGTTATATTAAGTTATATCAGGAATGATAATAAGTTTTTATGAGATGGAGTTGGACCAATGTTTGAACGCTACAAAGGTAGATTGATCTCAACTATTGCGTTTTTGATTGGAATGACTACATGGAATATGGTTTTCTATGTAGCAAAAAATTATGAGTATGATCCATGGCTTGACCTTCCTTTCACTTTTACCTTCGCAATTACTGCTTGGTGCCTTGGTTCGTATTTTGACAAATCAAAAGTACTTTTTAAAAAGCTATCAAACAGTGAAGAAAACTACAAAAAACTATTAGAAACAAATACATACTTATTTAACAATTTGAATCAAGTAGTCTATCAAACGGATCACTTGGGTTGTTTTACCGTGTTGAATCCAGCCTGGGAGACTGTTACTGGCTATTCTCCCCTTGAAAGTATTGGGCGCTCCCTATTATTCTATGTGTACCATGAAGACCAAGAATGGATGAACCAACGAGCTATTGAAACGATTAAGCATTCCACTCAGATTGTCCAGGAAGAAGTACGTTTACGTAAAAAGGATGGAGGCTTTGTTTGGATAGAAGTCAACTCTAAATTTAATTTTAATGATAATGGAAAGCTTATTTCTACGGTTGGAACATTAACGGATATTACCGAATGGAAGCTTTCAGAGTTAAAATTGCTTCAATTAAACGAAGACTTAGCCATACACTCTGACAAGTTAAGTGTGGTTGCAAATATGTCTGCGGCCATTGCACATGAAGTAAGAAACCCACTTACCTCCATTTCCGGATTTATTCAGTTGCTGAAAGAACAACGACATCTCCAAAAAGAGTATATTGATGTCATATTTTCAGAAATCGAGAGGATCGAACTTGTATTAAGCGAGATGCTGCTTCTATCTAAACCACAAGTAGTCAATCTAAAAAAGTTTGACATCATTAAAACTTTAGACTATGTTATTGCTCTTATCAGCACAAAAGCCAATATGAATAGTATTGAAATAAAGCTGAAGAAAGATGAAAAACCTATCTGGGTGTATGGGGAAGAAAACCAGATTAAACAAGTTTTTATAAATATTATTAAAAATGCGATAGAAGCCATGCAAAATGGCGGAAAAGTTCACGTAAGTCTTGTGAATGACTACCAGTTTGTTTCAATTTATTTTTCCGATACAGGATGTGGTATTCCTAAAGATACGCTCGAAAAGATCGGACAACCATTTTACACGACCAAGGAAAAAGGAACCGGTTTAGGTCTTACGACTTGCTTTAAAATCATTGAAAATCACAAAGGTAAAATACATATATCTAGCCAAGTTGGTATTGGAACAACTTTCGAAGTAATTCTCCCACTAACGGAGGCTGAAGTTTCTGCTGCCATATAAAAAAGTACCACATAAGTGGTACTTTTTTAATATACATCTTGTCTTACAAAGACAGTAAAAGAGACTAGCAACCCAACAATTGCCCAAACAGCTAGTACTCCAATAGAAAATAAAAGTGTCATCCCGGGTACTGGAGGAGCGCTTCCTGCTAAATATCCTGTTAAATCAAGATTAATCATGAACAAATATTTCGCTGACTGCCAGGATGATACAAGATTGCTCAAAATTAATCCTGCAATTAAAGCAGCAAGCATGACTCCCATACTAGCTGATGTACTTTTTAATAAAACGGATAACATAAAACTAAGAGTTCCGACGACAATCGCAACAAACCAGACTAATCCAAACTCCATCAAAATGTACTGCCACTGATCTATTAATTGAACATTTGAAGTATTAAGCTCTCCTCCCATGCTAGTGAAACCTGTCAAAATTGGTGCCTTCCAACCTCCGAATCCAAACACCACTCCTGAGATCAGATACGCTAGTAATCCCATTAGGACAACAATAATTGAAATGGACAATAATAATGCAACATACTTACTTAGTAGAATCTTCCACCTTTTCACCGGCCTCGTTAATAGAAGCTTTACCGTACCTGCACTCCTCTCTGAAGATACTATGTCTGCAGCAATGATCATAATTAATAATGGAACAAAGAGGGTAATCGATTCTTGCGCAAAACTACGAACAAATGTAGGAGCACCTGGCTCGGCTGGATTAATATTATTATCTAGGTAGTATTGTTGCTGTTGGACACGAATTTGTAATTGAGCTTTCCATTCATCCGAGATACCACTGCTCGTTAATCGGTTTTGTGTATCAACGATTTGTTGCTGTAAAGTGCTTCTCCAATCAACATCCCCTAATTTTTCAATTTGTCTTTGAACCTCCCGAAATTGTGCATATGTAAAAAGACTGATTAAAACGGCCATAATCGCTACAACAACAATCAGTTTTCTCTTCCGGATAATCTTTAGTATTTCATTAAAAATAAGCTTATTCAACGGATTCTCCTCCTGTTAATTCGAGGAATAGGTCTTCTAGAGTAGGCACTTTCCTTTGGATTTCGTGGACCTCTACCCCATTTTCTACAAGCAATTGATTCAACAAAGAGGATTTTTCCGAGAACGGAGTTACTAACCGGTTCTCTTCATCCAGCGTTACCGATGTAGCCGCCTGCAGAAGCTTTGTTCCCTTCTCAACTGGAGTCACTTTCCAAACTAATTGCTCTTGAAGATTTAATAAATTGCTAACCGTATCCACTTTAATTATTCTTCCTTTTGAAATAACAGCCACCCTATCACACATCAATTGTATTTCACTGAGTAAATGACTAGATACCAGCACGGTTAAGCCTTCTTTTTCAGCTAAAAACCGGATAAATTCTCTCATTTCACGTATTCCCATCGGGTCTAATCCATTTGTGGGCTCGTCCAATATCAGCACCTTCGGCTTTCCAAGAAGCGCCTGAGCAATTCCTAATCTTTGTCTCATTCCGAGTGAGTAGGTTTTAACAGGATCATCGATTCGATCTTGAAGTCTGACTAATTTAACGACATATTCTAAATGTTCGGAATCGAAATTCGGTATCATCCGAGAAAAATGTTGAAGATTTTCCATCCCCGTTAAATACGGATAAAGCTCCGGATTTTCTACAATGCACCCTAGGTGACTCATAGCTTTAACAAAATCCTTCTTTACATCATATCCACATACATGAATGCTTCCTGCTGTTGGGCGGATTAACCCTACTAACATTCGAATAGTTGTAGTTTTCCCTGCTCCATTAGGACCTAAAAAACCAAATACCTCACCGCTTTTAAGCTCAAAATCTAGTCCTTTTATAATTTCTCTTTTCCCTATTCTTTTTCGTAATCCTTTAATAGATAAAGTTATCTCCGTCATTATAAAACTCCTACCATGTTATTAGTGAAGCTACTCTTTCCGCAATTAATTGATACCCTTTGCTATTTGGGTGAAACTTGTCTGAAAACAAGTAGTCATTCACCTTAAGCTGAAATAAGTCAAAGGTTGGTACAAAAACTGTATTCGGGTATTGATCAAGAAGGTGATTGGTTGAATAATTCCAATCTCTTACAACAGCCGTTGTCGTTGCAGCATCCTCAAGGTCAATAAAGGGATTGTATAAGCCCACTAGAAAAATGACGGCATCTTGATTTATTGATTTAATCATATCAATGGTTTCTTTGAGGTTATTTACATATTGGTCTTTTATAACCGATATCTCGTCTTGCTTTGGATTAACGAGAGTTTGTCCGCCTTGAAACAAGTCATTTCCACCGATTGTCATTAGAATGACATCTGCATCTTTGATTTGATTTTGTATCGTTTCCCCTTTTATTTGAGTTAGAAGTTGTTCTGAACGGTACCCTTTCACTCCATAGTTATGAAGAGTAAGCTTTTCATCCGTTTTTTCTTCTAATTCCTCAACTAAATAACCAATATATCCTTTTCCTTCTTCATCACCTGTTCCCCTAGTAAGAGAATCGCCAAGTGCAACAATGGTTTTTCCTTCCTCTTCATTTACAATTTCCTCAACTTGAGTTTGTTCCCTTACCGTAGATTCTTTTTTACTCAATTGATTGTGAATGGTCCATGAAAACCCAAATAGCAAAACCAGGAATGCTCCAATCGATAAGAACGAGACAATGGTAACATACGTTTTATTCATAATTTTTCTCCTAATAGCAGTATCGGTCTATACTCATATTTTACTGACTGAAACTGCTTTGTTCAAATTTGACCTTCTTATTATCAAAAATCTTTACTAAATTATGGATATAATATCTAATTTTGGACAAATTAAAAAAGAAAGAAAGTTACCATTAAGGAGTATGAGAAATGGATTTAATGAACAATATGTCATTTGAAATGACAAAGAGTTTCATCCCAAATATCAGCAATTCGGACAAACTGAAAATTGTAGAGTTAACAAGAGATGGAGTTGTGATTCAAATGGAGAACTCTAATTGTAGGGGTGTATTTCCACTTGATAGCTTTCAATATTGGATAAAAAAAGGTTCCCTTATCCATTTAGAGGAACAACAAAAATCATCATAAAAATGAAAACCATCACTTCCCCTTCAATAGTCACCTAACCATCGTTAGAATAGGAAAAAGCCGTAAAAACTCATGGGAGTTAGTGATGTACTCCCACTGTTTTAACGGCTTCTCCAATTCTCATAGCCTAATAAATATTATGTTGTATCTTAATCTTAACAAAAATTAGTAAAACGAAGAGTAAGTTAGGTTGACAATTTCATGAATTTTCATTTAGATACTCGTCGTTTGTCTTTTTATCTTCAGCAACAAGGAAATGATTAACTACTTCAGGATAATCTTTCAACTCTTTTTTTCCTAAATCAGTAATGGTATACACACCTCTGCCTACTTTTACAAACCAGCCATAATAATTTTTTGAAAGAATCGAGAGTGTCTTCTCACCCGTACCTTGTTGTCGGAGTGCTTTTGGGGTCATCGAGCCGTTTCTATCTAACAAACTGGCAATTTGTATACAGTTCTCTTTGTATGCGGTCATAATTTTTGTTTTTGAACTTCCACCAACATTGTAATTAACGTTTCTTCCCTTCATTTCCTCGATCAACTTTTTCCGGTTTCTTACATGATAATTTTTACTTCTCTGTCTGTTAAATGGTTGTGGGGAAAAACAGACTTCCATTTTAGCACCGCTTTTTAAAAAAGAAACAACAATTAACCCTAATTCGAGCCTTTTTAATAAGTGACAAAGATCGTGCCATTTCTTTGAGTTCATCTTATATTTTGGCTTAGGTATTGCTATATACACTTGATCCGTAAGCTTCTGTCTTTTTGTTGCCTGCATCAGGAGGTCAACCGTTAAGGATAATTTCAATTCGACAACGATTAATTCATCATCCTTTAGTGCCACTACATCACAATGATGGACTTCTCCATGTACCTCATAACCAAGCTTTGTAAAAAACTTTTGTATCGGTTTATATAAATCTACTTCGTAGAGCTTCTTTTCCTTACTTACCATTCCCGTTCCCCTTCTAGCCCTTTTCCGAAAAGTATACCACACCGGGTAGGTGTCAGACACCCTTCGTGGACACTTTCCCCTTTTTGTCCTCCTCAGGTGGACAGTTCACAAATAAAAAAGCTCATATCAATTTGGTGTAATGAACATCTACCAAATCATTATGAGCTTAAGCAACAGCTTTATTTACTTATTGTTTTACTATTTTCAAAATCTTTTCTAGTTTCCTCGTGATCTCCAAGGTACACATAATCCTTTTCCCAGAATTCTGCGTTTTCAATTCCGACTTTAACTGGGTCGAATACAGGGTCTTTACCAGCTTTCTTTTGTTCCTCGTAGTCACGAAGAAGTTTTAATGCTGGCTTCGTTAGTAAAACGATCGCAATAATGTTAAGCCACGCCATACTTCCTACCCCAATATCACCTAGCGTCCAAGCAAGACCCGCTGTCTTCACACTTCCGTAGAACACCATAAATAGGAATACAACACGTAATACATAGTCCATCCATTTACGGCTCTTCTTGCTATTTATGTAAGCAAGATTCGTTTCTGCCATATAGTAGTACGCCATGATTGTTGTAAATGCAAAGAACAATAAAGCAATTGCAACAAATGGACCACCAAATCCTGGCATTACTGACTCAACCGCAGCTTGAGTATATTGAGGACCAGGTTCTACTCCTTCTAAATTCGTACGAATTGGGTCAGCCCCTTCAGGAGTAACATTGTACATACCTGTAATTAATATCATAAACGCTGTTGCTGAACAAACAAATAATGTATCGATATACACCGAGAAAGCTTGAACAATCCCTTGCTTCGCGGGATGCGAAACTTCTGCTGCTGATGCCGCATGCGGTGCTGTACCTTGACCCGCTTCGTTTGAATAAATCCCACGTTTTACCCCCCAAGAGATAGCAGATCCAAGAATTCCACCGAAAGCAGCATCTTGGCCAAAAGCACTTGAGAAGATTAATGAAATAACTCCTGGTAATTGAGAAAAATTTAATACAATAATTGCTAAAGCTACAATAATATATCCTACCGCCATAAACGGTACGATAATCTCTGCTGTACGAGCAATACGCTTAACTCCACCAAAGATGATTACAGCTAAGACGAAAACAACAATAGTTCCCGTAATTGCCGGACTAATACCAAATGCGTTATCCATACCCGCGGCGATGCTATTTGCTTGAACTCCTGGAAGCAAAGCACCCGTTGCAAGCACCGTAACAAATGCGAATAAAACTGCATACCATTTCATTTTCAAACCTTTTTCAATATAGAAAGCAGGTCCTCCACGGTATTGACCATCTTGTTTTACTTTGTACACTTGACCAAGCGCAGCCTCAACAAACGCAGATCCGGCTCCTAAAAACGCAATTAACCACATCCAAAAAACAGCACCAGGTCCACCGTAAGCAATTGCTGTTGCAACCCCTGCGATATTACCTGTACCTACACGTCCAGATAGAGCTAATGATAAAGCTTGAAAAGAAGTAATACCATTTTCTGATGAATGCTTTTGGAACATTAATTTTCCAACATCACCCATGTGACGAACCTGTAAAAATCTAGTCGCAAGTGAAAAATACAATCCTACTCCTAAGCATAAATAAATAAGTGCTGGACTCCATATAATTCCATTCAACCAGTTCACAAAATCTTCCAAATAAATTCCCCCTTTAGTATATTATTTTCTTATTATAATAAGAGTTGTCACAATTGAAAAGAATTATTTTTAATTTTTTAAATATTTCGATTTAAAAAGTTTTCTTTATGTAAGATTATATTACAATAGAATTTAATCACCACTGTCCATACCACACGGACAAATATGCCCATTTTGTCTTTTTAGGGTGTCTGACACCCTCTCTGTGGTACACTATTGACGGAGAGTTAATAAGATAAACAAGGCGGAAAATAGTCTAGATAAAGGGGAAGCGGTGGTTGAATAATTGTGTCATCCACTAATGTAACTTATATGAAAAATCGATCTATAAGCGGGCTATTGTTAAATTGGAGAAATGTAGTTTTTGTTCTTATTATTTTAGGTATTTTTATTTTCCTGAAAAATACTACTCTGTTTGAAGCGATCCTTGAGGGTGACTTACAGAAGATAGAAACATTTGTTGGAAACAATCGAATCAGTATTTTACTATTTTCAACATTTGTCATGATCATTCAAAACACATTCACGATCATCCCATTACTAATAGTAATAACCATTAATATAACTTTTTTTGGCTTTTTGTTAGGTTTTTTATGGAGCTGGTTAACAAGTATTCTTGCCGCCATCATTATCTTCTTTCTTGTTCGCTATTTATTTCAAAGTTGGCTTCTAAGTAAAGTAGATGAAAAGCTGGTAGAAAAAGTTGAAAATAAAGGATTTCTTTATGTGTTTGAAGCAAGAATAATTCCTTTTGTACCGACTAGCTTGGTGAATATATTAGCGGGGGTCAGTTCTATTAAGTTTTCTAGCTTTCTTCTCGGAACCCTATTTGGAAATTTTATTTACTTTTTCGTTTTAGCACTTATTCCTGCTGGTTTTTTATCCTCCACTATTAACGAATATATACTTGGGGGAATATTCCTCATAGTTCTCACCTTTTATTATGTTTACAGTAAAAAAAGAAAAACTCCTTCTAAAATGGAGGAATAAAAAAGGCTATTCAATTGATCCTAGTTTTACTACTAGGATTTTTCTTACGTTCTGAAAATTATCAAATTTCACATTAAAAAAATATTTATGTACAAAACTACTTTAGTGTGTAGTATGATTGGACAATATTATTACAACGAGGGGGATTACCTTGGAACACGGCATACAAGACAAAAGAAGTAATCGTGGAATCCTACTAATCAGCTGCCCTGATAGACCAGGCATCGTTTCGAAGGTTTCAACGACATTATATGAACATGACTGCAATATTATCGATTCAAACCAACATTCAACTGACCCAGAAGCAGGTCATTTTTTCTTACGAATTGAATTCGAATGTTCAGATTTAGAAAATAAAAAACGATCTATTGAGAAGTCATTCGAACTTCTATCCGAAACATTTGATATGAAGTATTCCTTTAATTATGGAAGTGAATCACAAAACTTAGCCATTTTTGTTTCAAAGGAGAATCACTGTCTCCTCGAATTATTACTAGAATGGCAACGTGGTGATTTGTTAGGTGATATTAAATTAGTTGTTGGAAATCATGAGGATTTAAGAGAATATGTTGAGAATGTTAATATTCCTTTTTACTATCTACCTATTACTCGTGAAACAAAAGAAGAAGTTGAAAAGAAGCAATTGGAACTATTAAAAGAATATCAAATAGATACTATTGTTTTAGCAAGATACATGCAAATATTATCTCCAGCATTTATCGAGCATTATCCATATCAAATTATTAATATTCACCACTCTTTCCTACCTGCATTTATAGGAGCAAATCCTTATAAGCGTGCCTATGAAAGAGGTGTTAAATTAATTGGTGCAACAGCCCATTATGTAACGGATGATCTAGACGAAGGACCTATTATTGAGCAAGATATCGAGCGCGTCAAACATCATCATGAACTTTCTGACTTAAAGAAAATTGGAAGTCAAGTTGAAAGGAAGGTACTATTAAAGGCGGTAAAATGGCATAATAGCCATAGAATTATTCCGTTTGGAAACAAAACAATCGTCTTTGACTAAAACATTTCACCAAAAAACCGGCACATATTTACATATGCCGGTTTTTTTTCAATTATTCTACCAATGGATTTTCTCCTCTCTGGACTCCACTATATTTATTATGTAGGATAAAGTAAGAATCCTTCTTGGCAAGCCGCTGTTCTGTTCGTACTTTTAAAATGGCCGTTTGCTGTTGCTTGTTTATTAATCTAGCGGCTTTCTTATTAATGATAATTGACATCCCCGTTTTAAAAGAAACAAGGGACTGCAGATAGCTATATTGTACAATGTCCTCAATATGTACTAGCGAAATCCAAATACAGTGGTCACTAGAAGGAGATTGGGTTGGAAACCAATACATGTTCAAAGGTGCACTAATAACTATTGGGACCATATGATAATTACCTAATACTGCTTTTGCCCCATTAATAGCCCCTTCTAAGGTAAATCCATAGTATTTCATGGTTTCCTCTAAAATTCTTTTAGGAG